>NZ_DAIUJO010000041.1:0-7055 GCF_036848755.1 Sinomonas sp.
AGCCCGCTCGACCCGCGAGTCGCCCCGGCCGTCACCGCCGCGGTGGCCGCCGCCGTCGTCCCGGGGGAGTAGGGCGCGGGCGCCGCTGGGCTAGGCTGGGGTCCCGTGGACGGACCCGCTCTCGCTGCACTCCTGACCGGCCTGGCCCTCGCCGTCGCGGTGGTCGGAACGATCGTACCGGTCCTGCCCGGGAGTGTGCTGGGCATCCTCGCGCTTCTCGAGTGGGCCCTGTTCGGGCGCTCCGGCTCGGCAGGGTGGATCGTCTTCGCGGTCGGCACCGTGCTGTTCGCGGCGGGGATGGCGGCCTCCTTCGTGCTCACGGGCCGTCGGCTCGCCGCCCGGCGGATCCCGAACGGCTCGATCCTCGCGGCGACGGTCGTGGGCGTCGTGGGGATGTTCGTCGTGCCGGTGCTGGGCCTGTTCATCGGCTTCGCCGTCGGGCTCCTGGGGAGCGAATGGGTGCGGACGCGGGACCTGCGGACTGCGGCGTCGTCGTCGCTCGTGGCGCTCAAGGCCATCGGGATCGGCCACCTCGCGGAGTTCGCGTGCGCGGCCGCCGCGGTCACGATCTGGGTGATCGCGGCCTGGATCTACTTCTCGAACCGATGAGCACGTTCGTTAGCATGGAGGCCATGGCTTCCAGCGACGTGGACCGCCAGCGCACGTTTCACGACCCCCGTGACCTCACGCCCTTCCGTGGCGTGCGGGTTTCCACGCCTGTCCACGGGGTCTTGGATCGGTTCGGCCGGCGGCCGGCCAGTCCCCGGCTGCGGAGGTTCCCTGCAAAGACCGAGCGCGCCGTGTTCGACGCCGTCTTCCGCTTCAAGGAGCCCGAGCGGCTCGTCGTCCTGGCCCGCTCCCACGTCGGTTGGTCGGGACTGTGCTACGTCATGGCGGGACTGCTCGCGTACCGGGAGCATCAGCACGCGCAGGCCGCCGAACTCCTCCAGCGCGGGCTCGCGGGCGAGAACGAGCACGCGGCCGCGCAGTTCGCCGCCGACTATCTGGGCGCGTGGTCGCAGTGGATCGAGCTGTCCGAGGGCGTGAGCGTCGAGGTGCTGTTCAGCGAGGAGGCCGTGTGCCTCGCGCTCGCCCACAGCCTTCGCGAGATCGGCCACCCCGGGGACGCCCTCGCGGCCCTCGCACCCCTCCCGCCGTCCCTCCCTGCCTCGCTTGCCGGCGCCCGGCTCGCCGAGATCCTCGGCAGACCCGTCGACGTCATCTCGTGGACGGAGGGACTCACCAATCGCGACGACCTGGCCGCGGCCCTGCTCCTGTTGCGGGCCCGGGCGCTGCGTTCGCTCGGCCGGCGGGCGGACGCTCAGGACGCGATCCGCGAGGTGATGCGGCGTCGTCGTACGTCCCTCCTGCTCCGTCACGGGGCCATGACGGAGCGCGCGCTCCTGCTCGTCGGCGTGGGGCGGCGCCCCGCGCTGCGCAAGGCGCACGACGGCGGCCGTCGCCCGGGTGCCAAGCGAGACAAGGACGCCGAGGTGCGGGAGCTGTGGCTGCGCGACTTCGAGCGGCTCACGGGGGAGCCCCCCGAGTAGCTGCGGGCGTCCTCCACACGCGGTGAACCCACGCCGAGGGCCCCTGATCCGAGCGCATGATGCGGTCAGGTCAGGGGCCCTCAGCTGTGTGAACAAGAAGCTGCGAACGCGGCCGGGACGCTGCGCGCCCGTTGTCCGGCTCCTCGACGGTGGTGTGCGCCAGGGCCGTAGCCGAGCTCAGCGGTCTCGTGAACCGTTGAGCGGATTGCCAACATTCCAGCAGTCGGTGGGCAGTCGGTGCAAGAGTCACCGGATAGACTGGTCGATCTGACCAATGCCACCGTCCTCGTCCCGGGAGAAGTGATCAGATTGCCTCAGCTCGACCCGACCGACCGCAGGATCCTCCTCGCGCTCGATTCCGATCCCCGCATGCCGATCATGGTGCTGGCCCAGCGGCTCGGACTGGCGCGCGGCACGGTCCAGGCACGGCTCGAGCGCATGACGACGGGCGGCGCCCTCCGCCTGCACAGCACGAGGGTCGATGCGACCGCGCTGGGCCGGGGCGTCTCGGCCGAAGTGGCGGCCGAGCTCGATCAGAGTCACCTCAACGAAGCGATCGCGGCGCTGCGGGAGATCCCCGAGGTCCTCGAGTGCCTGGCCCCGGCCGGCGACACGGATCTCCTGATCCGCGTCGTCGCGACGAGCCCGGACGACCTCTACCGGGTCTCCGAGGAGATCCGTCTGTGCCCCGGGATCACGAGGACTTCAACCCGGATGATCCTGCGGACCGTCATCCCGTACCGGACGACGGCGCTCCTCGCCGAGGGCGAGTGAACCCAACCCCGGGGGTGGGCGGCCAGGCCGGGGTCTCAGCCCGCCTTGACGAGCGGCTGGGTCCCGGTGAGCGGTCCCGTGCGGTCAGAGAAGGCCAGCGTGAGGGCGCCCTTCTCCGCAACGGCCTTTGCGCGAGCTGCGGGTGCCTTCTCGCCCTCGGTCTTGGCGGCCCGGCGCATCCGTTCGGCCTCCGCGACCGCGGCCTCCTCGGCCTTGGCGACGGCGGCGGCTTCTTCGGCCTGGACCCGCGACGCCGCGAGGATCGCGTCGGCCTTGGCGAGCACGGCGTTGCGCACGTGCGACGGCGCGGTCTCCTCGACCGCCGTCGTCCGCTCGGGGCGGTACACGAACAGCCGGGAGCCGAGCTTGACGAGGGAGATGAGGGACTGAGCCACCCCGGCGATGAGCATCGTGCCGACGAGCGAGACGAAGATGATCAGCAGCATGACGCCGCCGATCATGAGCGTGCCGCCATACACGAGGTTTGCCACAACGGTTCCGTCGTCCACGCTGTCTCCCATCCCCAGAGAAGTGTGTGAGAAAGTCCTGGGGGCCGACCGCGCCCCGGACAAGATCCATTGTTGCTTACCCGGTCAGGTGCTTTTCAATGGCGTGGCGGTGATGTTGTCGAAAAGCAATGGAGACGTTATCGAAAGTGACAAATCTCTCTCCAGCCTTGTGAAGCAGACCACATTTCCGGTCGCGAGGGGAACAAGACCCGCAGTCCCGAGGTTCACGATCCTGTGACTGCGCTCTCTGTCCTCGACCTCGCTCCCGTCGTCCAAGGCTCCTCCGTCGCTGACGCGCTCTCGAGCGCCACCCGCTTCGCACGGACCGTCGAGGAGGCCGGCTATTCGCGGCTCTGGTACGCGGAGCACCACAACACGGCGGCTCTCGCCTCGAACGCGACGGCCCTGCTCATCGCGAACGCGGCGGCCAACACGAGCACGCTCCGGATCGGCTCGGGCGGGATCATGCTGCCGAACCATTCTCCCCTTGCCGTGGCCGAGGCATTCGGCACGCTCGCGAACCTCTACGGGCCGCGCATCGACCTGGGACTCGGCCGCGCGCCGGGAACCGACCCGCGGACGGCGGCGGTCCTTCGCAGGGGCGCGAGGGACGACGACGAGCAGCACTTCGCGCGGAGCATCCAACTGCTCGCCTGGTACTTCGGGGAGCAGGAGGACGACGCTGAATCCGTCCAGCTCTCGTTCGGCGTTCATGCCGAGGTCGCGCGCAACACGCACGTTCCGCTCTGGGTTCTGGGGAGTTCGACGGCGGGCGCGGCCATCGCCGGCCAGCTCGGACTGCCGTACGCAGCCGCGAGCCACTTCGCCCCCTTCCAGCTCAGCGAGGCGATCTGGACGTATCGCCAGATGTTCAACCCGTCCGCCCCCACGGCCCAGATTGCGGAGCCGTACGTCATGGCGGGCGCGAACCTCATGGTCGCACCCACCCGCGACGAGGCCGAATACCTGTTCACGTCGCACCAGCAGATGTTCCTCGGAATCCGGCGCGGCGAGCGCGGCCCCATCAAGCCGCCCGTCCGTGAGATGGACTGGGCGCCCCACGAGCAGCAGATGGCGGAGTCCGCTCTGCGGATCTCTGCGGTCGGCACGCCCGGGGAGGCGGCCGAGTTCCTCCGGACCTTCGCGGCCTCCTACGGGGTCGACGAGGTCATCCTCACGGGCTACTCGCACGACCCCGCCCTGCGCGAGCGGAGCTTCCGCCTCCTCGCCGAGGAGTGGGGGAAGGTCCCCGCCGCGTGAGCCGTGCGTTGCGGGTATCGGGCGGCGTCAGCGGCGCCGCACGAGCCCGATCGTCATGGTGAATCCGAACTCGCGCCAGATCTGACCGTCGTCCCATTCCTCGGGCACCGACTCCGCGCGCAACTCGAGCACGGAGCCGATCCGCAGGAGCGTCAGCACCGTGCGCTGGCCCTCGGCGAGTGAACCGGCGACGGCGGCCGTCGAGCCGTCGAACGTCTGAACCGTGAGCGCCCCCGCTCCGGCGATGAAGAGGGCCCGCCGGAGCTCGCGCACGTGCCGCAGCACGACGACGGCGTCCCGGTTGACGTACCCGACGAGCGGGCGGCCGCCGGAGGTCTGGAGGATGGTCCCGATCTGTTCGCGGTGCACGCTCTGGGCGCCCGTGATGCGCGCCGGGTCCTCCCATGCGGTGCCCCGCGAACCGGTGACGAAGAGCGAGCCGATTCCCGACTGCCGCGCGTTCAGGCGGACGACGGCGTCCCTCGCCGTGAGCTCGGGCCGGACGCCGAACGCCGGGGCCGGGTACAGGCGCGGCTCGGGAGGGCCCGACGCGAGGTCCGGGCCGCCCGTGCGGGGGAGGGTCAGGCCGTCGTCATGACGGCCGGGGGCAATGCGGCGGGTGAGGTAGGGGAAATCGAGCGGGTGCTGTTCGGGCATCACACATCCAGCCCAAACTCGGCTCCCACGCCCGCGAGTCCGTTCTCGTACGTGCGCCCGAGGGCCCGGAAGGCCCAGCCGTCCTCGTAGCGGTACAGCTCGCCGCACAGCACGGCTTGAGCTTCCTCGGGGTCTGCGGGCGAGGCGTCGAAGCGGACGAGCTCCGAGCCGTCCGGGCGCACGACGCGGAGGTGCAGCCCGCTGACCTGCGCGAAGGAGCCCGCTCCGCGGACCTCGGGGTCGATGTAGGTCACGAATGCGATGCGGGCGACGTCGGGCGGCACCTGCGAGAAGTCGACGTCCACCTGCTCGGCATCCGACGCGTCGCCTGCCCCGTTCCCGCCAGAATCGGGGAGCGCGAACGCGACGCCGGGGGACGCCGTCGTGAGCTGATTGAAGAACACGAGGTGCTCGGGCGTGAGCGCCCGCCCGTCGTCGCCGCACACGATGGCGAGCGGCACCGGCTCCGCCTGCGGCCCGGAGGCCTGTTCGACCGTCCAGCCCATGGCCACCATGACGCCTGTCAGGCCCGGGTCCTGCCCCGTCAGCCCTACGCTCTCCCCTGCCGCGAGCGTGCCCATCAGCCTGCCTCCTGAGCCCCGGGATGGATGCGGACGCCGTCGACGTCGAACCTGTCGCGCAGGAAGCGGCCGTGGGCGCTCAGCTCGGCGATCGCTCCGGTGCGCACCTGGTGGTCGAGGTCGAGGGCGGTCGCGTAGAGGATGTCGAGCTGTTCGAGGAGCTTTTCGGTCTCGGGGCTCGTCTCGGTCTGGGTCTCGGGCGGGAGCGCCCTGTAGACGCGGAGCGAGGTCGGCAGATAGTCCGAGGCGATCGCGTGGAGCAGGACGCGCTGCTCGGTCGAGGCCCCGTGCTCCGCGACATAGTCGATGAGGAGGCGCAGGACGTCGTCGATCTGGCGCATGTGCGAGGACGCGAGCGGAGGCAGGAGCGAGCCCGCGCGCCGGATCGAGCTGCGCAGCTCGGCGAGCGCCCCGCGCGTCTGCTCGAGCTCTTGGGCCTGCGTCGTGGAGAGGTCGTCGTCGGGCGCGCGCTCTGGTTCCCGCCCGTTGCCGAAAAGCGAGCCGAAGAACTTCGCCATGGACTCACGATAGCCTCTCGGGCTGAATGGCGGCCGTGGGAGAAGATATGAAGGCAGACTGTGAAGATTCCTTCAAAGATGCTTCAATGGTGGGGTGGAAGAAACAGCGTCCGGTGGTGCGTCCGCGGCACGCGTGGCGGCCGAGCTGCGCGGAGTGCTCGGGCGGCTCAATCGCCGGCTCCGGCAGCAGGCGGACGTCGGGGACCTCACGCGCTCGCAGCTCAACCTCATCTCCCGCCTTGAGCGCGAAGGGCCGGCCACAGTGAGCGACCTCGCCCGGGCCGAAGGGGTGCGCCCCCAGTCGATGGGGGCGACCGTCGCCGCCCTCGAGGAGGCTGGCTATCTCCGGCGGGACCCCGACCCAGCCGACCGCCGCAAGGCGTCCATCTCGCTCAGCGACGCCGCGCGCGAGCAGATCGCCGCGAGCCGTCTCGTCCGCCAGGACTGGCTCCAGCGCGCCTTGAGCCGAGAGCTCACGCGCGAGGAATTGGAGCGGGTCCACGAAGCCATCGCGCTGCTCTCGCGGATTGTGGGCAACGCCTGAATGACCGATCTTCCGCTCTCAGCACCGTCTCTCGTTCGAAGGAGTCCCGCGTGACCATCTCTGCCCTCGACCCCCAGGCTGCCCTCGTCGTCATCGACCTCCAGAACGGCATCGTCAACCGGCCACAGCCTCCGGCGGACGGCGCCCCGCTCATCGCCGACGTCGTCTCGCGTTCCAAAGCCCTGGCCGACGCGTTCCGAGCCGAGGGCCTGCCGGTCGTCCTCGTCACCGTCGCGGGCGCCCCGGGCGGCCGCAACGAGACGCCCCGCCGTCTGCCCGCGGACGTTCCCGCGGAGTACTTCGACCTCGTCGAGGGGCTGAACGCGTCCGAGGACGACATCCTTGTGACCAAGCGCAGCATCGGCGCGTTCGCCACGACCGACCTCGACGACCGCCTCCGGGAGCGCGGCGTGACGCAGCTCGTGTTCACTGGCATCTCCACGAGCGTCGGCGTCGAGTCGACGGCGCGCTACGCCTACGACCTGGGCTACAACGTGGCCTTCGCCCGCGATGCCATGACGGACCTCAGCCCGGCCGCGCACGAGAACTCCGTCAGCACCGTCTTCCCGCGGATCGGTGAGTCCGGAACGACCGAGGAGATCCTCGGCCTCCTCGCCGACAGGGCGTGACGGCCGAGGGCGGCGCAGTCCCGGAGGGCGCAG
>NZ_DAIUJO010000041.1:7155-24894 GCF_036848755.1 Sinomonas sp.
CGGAGGGCGCAGCATCCGACGTCAAGCCGTTCGGTCTCCGCTACCTCGGACCACTCCTGCTCGGATCGACGCTCAACCCGATCAACAGCTCGATGATCGCGACCGGCCTCATCGGGATCGGAAGCGAGTTCCGCCTCGGGCCGGGCCAGACGGCGTCGCTCATCTCGGTGCTGTACCTGTTCAGCTCCGTCATGCAGCCCACCATGGGCAAGCTCGCGACGCTGCTCGGGCCGCGGCGGGTGTTCGTCTCGGGGATTGCCATCCTGCTGGTCGCGGGCTTCGTCGGGGCGCTCGCGCCGTCGTTCGGGTTCCTCCTCGTCTCGCGGGCGCTCATCGGCATCGGCACCTCGGCCGCGTACCCCACGGCGATGGCCCTCGTCCGCGCCCGCGCCGACGCGCGCGGGATCGGCGTCCCCAGCCGAGTGCTCGGCGCGTTCTCGATCGCCGCACAGGTGACGATCGTCGTCGGCCTCCCGCTCGGCGGGGTCCTGGTCAGCACGCTCGGGTGGCGCGCGCTCTTCAGCGTCAACGTCCCGCTCGCGCTCGTGACGCTCGCGGCGACCCTGGCCGGCGTCGAACGCGACCCGGAGCGGCCCCGGGCGTCGTGGCGCGCGCTCGTCCATGCGCTCGACCTTCCGGGCATCGCGCTCTTCGGTGGCGCCGTCGTCGCACTCCTGACGTTCCTCTCGGGGCTCGACGAGCCGCAGTGGTGGCTCGCCGGCGTCGCCCTCGTGGTTGCTGCCGCCTTTATCTGGCGCGAGCGCCGCGCGTCGAGCCCGCTGATCGACGTCCGTGCGCTCGCGAGCAACGGGCCGCTCCAGCGGACGTACTCGCGGCAGCTGCTCGTGGGCCTCGGGATCTACGCGTGCATGTACGGCATGAGCCAGTGGATGGAGGAGGGGCGGGGCTTGGACGCGGCGGCCGTCGGGGTCATCATGATTCCCCTCTCGCTCGTGAGCATCGTGGTCGCGCGGCTCGTCTCGCTGCGCGGCTGGGTGCGGGTGCCGCTCATCCTGGCTGGTGCTGCCCTCGTGGGGACGGCCGTGCTGATGGGGATGGCGAACGTCGGGACCTCCGTGGTGCTGCTCGTCGTCATGACGAGCCTCCTCGGCCTCACGAACGGATTCTCCGGCTTCGCGAACCAGACGGCACTCTACGTGCAGTCGCCTGCGGAGGGGATCGCCGTCGCGGCTGGCCTCTACCGGACGTTCTCCTATATGGGCGCGATCTTCTCCTCGAGCCTCATTGGCCTCGTGTTCGGCCAGCGCGCCACCGATCCCGGATTCCACTCGCTGGCCTGGGTCCTGGTCGGGATCGGAGCGGCCGTGCTCGTCATGACCATCGCTGACCGGAGGATTCCCAGCACCGCCGCGTGATTCGGGCTGCCCACCACCGGGCTCCGCGACGGGAGGACTCGGGGGCTGAGGCTGGCGTAACCTCTTGCCATGCCCAAGAGCCGCACCCGCAAGCCCAAGAGCCGCTCGACGAGCCCGGCGGACCGCCGGCAGCGCCGCGTCGACGGCCTGGTCGACAGCCTCGCCGACGACTACGCCGCCTGGGCCGCCAACACCCCCGAAGCCGACGGGACCGACGAGGAGGCCCGCGCCGACTTCATGGCATTCGCCCGGGGGCAGCTCGAGACCGTCAAGTCGCTGTATGTGTTCCTCGGCGCGGGGGAGCGCCCGGTCGCCAACCTCCGGATCGACCCCCGGGCCGTGCCCGACGCGCTCGACGCGCTGCTCGACACGGACGACGTCGACGACCTCCGCTACTACATCGGCACCCTTGTCGACTGGGTTTCCTTCCTTGAGGAGACCGGGCGGTGGGAGGGCAGCGCGGGCGACCTCGAGGCCGTGACCGAGCTGCTCGACGCGGAGGCGGAGGCGGTCGGCGGCATCGTGGACATCGGGTCGATGGAAGACGACGAGGGCGCGCCCCGGCGTGAGCCCAGCGAAGAGGAAGCTCTCGCGTTCGCGACGTCCTCGCCGCTCGTCCGGCATGCGCGCGCCCTCCTGGACTGGGTCGGCGAAGGCCGGCCCGTCGCGTCCGACGGCGCGCTGACGCCTTCCGAGGCAGCCGAGGCGGCGGCGCTCGTCGGCAAGGACGCCGCGGATCCCGGCCGCCGCCTCGCGCGGCTCTGGGCGAGCCTGCGCCACGCCGAGCTCATCGAGATCGACGAGACCCGCGCTGCCGACGACAGCGGGAGCACTGCGCGCCTCGGGGACGACGCCGCCCGCCTGGGGACCGGAGACGCGCTCGGTCGGCTCGAGGCCCAGTTCCTCGCGACCGAGTTCGTCATCACCACGTGCTCGCGTGCCCTCTACACGCCCGAGGGAGACGCTGTCGAGGCTGCCCTCGCGACCCTCCTGAGCCGTGCCGTGCTCGAGGATCCGCTGCCCCTTGCCGTCGTTCAGGACCTCGCCACCGACGCGCCGGAGGACGCCGACCCGGCGGAGCTCCAGACCGTCTCCATCGTGCTCATGGATGAACTCCGCGAGCTGGCCGCCCTCGGACTCGTCGACCTGCGCGCGGGGCTCGTCGACGTGCCCGCGGCCGCGCTCGACGCGGTGTACGACGCGTTCGAATCGCCCGAGGACGACGACGCCGAGGACTGGGAGGACGACCTCGCCGACTGACGCCGGCGCCGTCGTCGTCGGCTAGCTCGGGTTGCCCTCCTGTCGGCGCACGCGCTCGATGTGCGGCCGGGCCTTCTCGAGACCCTGCTCGAGGGCCTCGACGGTGCTCTCCATGCTCTTCGCCGCCTGGGAGCGGAAGGTGTCGATGGCGTCCATCGTCTGGTAGAGGTTCGAGAACGCCCGCTCGAGAGTCTCGACCGAGACGCCCGAGCTCGTGGCCTGCTGATGGATGCGGCCGGTCTGTTCCTTGAGCATCTCGGAGGTGCGCAGGATCATGGCGTTGGTTGTCGTGTTGATCGCGTCGATCTGGTCGAGGACGAGCTTCTGGTTGGAGAGTGCCTGCGCGGTGATGACCGCGGTGCGCAGCGCGGAGACCGTGGTGGCGCGGGCCCTGTCGACGCCCTTGATGAGCTCGTTGTTGTTCTTCCGGATCACGTCGATCGCGAGATAGCCCTGCACCGAGACGGCCAGCTGCGTGAGGATGTCCTGGCGGCGCTGGCGGACGGGGAACAGGACGTCGGCCTCGAGCTGCTGCGCGTGCTCGGCCTGGCCCTTGGCGCGGACATCGCCGATCTTGGTCACGGTCGCGTTGTCGAGCTGCTCGGCGAAGACCGCGTACTCCGAGAGCTGCTGCATGACCTCCCAGAGGTTCTGCTTCTCCTGGGCAAGCGCCGCGTTGTCGCGGAGGAGCTCGTCCTGGCCGGCCATGAGGGCCTTGATGATCTTGTCGAGCTGCGTCTGCGCCGACTCGTAGCGCTGGAAGTACTTCGCAACTTTCTTGCTGCCCGGCACGAAGCCCAGGATCTTCCGGCCGGTGCCCAGATCGGCGCGATTCGGCGTGAGGCTCTCAACCGTGCTGCGCAGCTCGCCGAGCGTCGCTGCGACGTAGGTCTGGGCGCTGTCGCCGGTCTTCTTCGCACCGCGCACAGACGTGGACGCCCGGTCGAGGAGGCGCCCGGACGCGTCCGAGGAAGCGATCATCTCCCGCCCGGCAACCTTGTTGATGCCCTCCACTTTCCGCGCGAACTCAGGGCTGCGCGAATCCATCGCGGCGACTTCGGCAACCCATGCCTTCGCCTGCTCGGCGATCTGGGCCTGCCGGTCGGGCGCAACGGGGACCATCCCGGGCGCGTCTTCTTCGCGGACCACGGGGGCCGCGTCGGAGGCCTGCAGCACAAGGGCGTCTTCGCTGGGGTCTGGAGGGGTCAGAGGGGTGCTCATCGGGTTCTCCTTGGTCACTGCCCGGACGAAGTCAGGCTATCTCGCCCAACGGGGGAGCGTGAGGGGAGGTTCCCGGAGGCGACCCTGAGAAGACCCTGAGGGCGAGCCGGGGGACGGGGCGGAGGGCGTAGGTTCGGCGCGAGGGCGTAGGTTTCGCGCGAGGGCGTAGGTTCGGCGCGAGGGCGTAGGTTGGACGCCGCGCAGAGGTACGCCTTCGTGATCAACGTGCGCCTTCGCCCGCGGATTCCTCCTCCACAGGACGCATCACGGCGTGTCTTCCCCATCTGCTCGTCCGCGAGCAGTGGCTGCAGCGTCAACGGAGAACGCTGGACTCCATGACAGATTTCCCGCTGCCACATCCCGGCCCTTGGCTCACGTCGCAGCTCGTGGAACGCTTCGGGACTCGGCGTGCGCCCCGGCGACTCGTCGCCGCGGGGTTCCTCGCCCAGATCTCCCGGGGAATCTTCTACCGAGCCGACGCGTGGGACAAGCTTCCGCCCGACGAACGGCACCTGATCCTGCTTGCGGGGCATCACGAGTTTCACCAGGCGTTCCAAAGCGCGAGCTTCGCCTACAGCCATTTGAGCGCGGCCCGGCTTCACGGCATCGACCTGTGGGAGCCGGACGACCTTATCCATCTCACTCTGCCTGCATCCGTCCGATCCCGCGCGCACCGGCCCGAGGTCCGAGTTCATGCTGCGGACATCAGCTCGGGGGACCTCTGCGACGTGCGTGGTCTTCCGGTGACCCGACTCGAGAACACGGTGGTCGACTGTGCGCGCTATCTGAAGCGCGGGCAGGCTCAGATCGTCGTCGATCACGGACTGCGGCTCGGGGCGGACCGCCAGCGTCTCGAAGAGCTTGCGGCTCTGGCGCAAGGGAAACGGGGAATCCTGACTGCACGGGCAGCGCTCGAACTGGGATCGGAACTCAGCGAATCGGCGGGGGAAAGCCTCCTTCACTACCTGCTGTCGCGAATGCCGTTTCCGATGCCCACGCAGCAGCTCGTCGTGGTCACTCGGCTGGGTCGCTACAGAGTCGACTTCGGGTGGGAGGACATCCGCCGCGGCATGGAATTTGACGGCAAGGGAAAGTACTTCCTGTTCGAGCCCACCGACCAGGCCATCTTCAAGGAACGTCAGCGCGAGAAGGCCATGATGGAGGAGGGCTGGAGGTTCCTGCGGGTCGAGTGGCGCGATCTCTTCCGCGAGGCCGAGCTCCGGGCGCGGGTGGGGCGCTTCCTGGGCTCGTGACCACTCGTGACCGCACGTGCCGCGAAGGCGCAGGTTTCCTCCGAGAGCGCACGTTTCTTCCGAGAGCGCACGTTTACGCATGGTCAAGTGTCCGCCCTCGTATCAAACGTGCGCTTCGGCAAGCGTGCGCTTTCGCCGAACGTGGGGGGTCCGCCAAGCGTGCGCGTTCAACCCGGGCGAAGATTGCTGCCCGCCGCCCCGGTAGACTTGGCTGCCGTGCCAGAACCCGCCCCGAGCCGCCGCAACGCCGCATCAGCGGCGACTGCTCGTGCGGCGACTGGCCAGCCTGCGACTGCTCGAGCGGCGACTGCCCGGCACGCGGCTCCCAGCACCTCTGCGATGCTGGGGCGCCTCGGGGAGCTCGAGGTTCTGACCAAGGGTCCCGCGTGGGCGCTCACCCGTTCGGCCCCCTGGGTCATCGCGACGCTGCAGACCGCCTTCACGCGCAACCGGCCCCACGTCGAGCTCGAGACATTCCACGACGAGATCGATGATTTCCTGGCCGAGCTCCGGGCGCGAGACGCCGACCTCGGGCTTCCCAGCACCGCGGGAACCCTGACCGGGCGGCTCGTGGCCGACGACTGGACGCGCCGCCGCTTCCTCGCCCGCCGCGCGCACTCGGGGCGCATCGTGTACGAGCTCACCGAAGCCGCGGCCCGTGTGCTGGCCTTCTTGGATTCGCTCTCCTCGGACCGTTCCACGCTCACGGGCTCCCGGCTCGGCACGCTCCTCGCCGACGTCGAGAAGCTCGCCCACGAGACCAACCCGGACACGAGCGCGCGCGTCGAGGCGCTGGAGGCGGAGATCGGGGAGCGGCGCGAGATGATCCACGGCCTCGAGTCGGGGGAGATCGACGCGGCCCTCGATTCCGAGCACGCCGTCGAGGCCGCCGAAAACATCCTCGACCTCGCGGCCGGCCTCCCCGCCGACTTCAAACGCATGCGCGACCGCATCGAGGAGTCGGTCGGCCAGCTCCGCAACCAGATCATCGAGGAATCGCTCAGCAAGGGCGCCACGATGGCTCAGGTCCTCGAGGCGGACCGACGGCTGCGGGAGTCGAGCGAGGGGCGGACGTTCCGGTCGTTCACGGCGTTTCTGGAGAACCCCGAGCAGCAGCTCCGCTTCCGGTCCGCCATCGCGGAGGTCCTCTCCCGCGACTTCGCGGACCGGCTGGGACCTGAGGAGCGGCAGACCCTGCGACGGCTGGTCGCTGAGCTCCGGGACCAGCATTCCGAGATCCAGGGCATCTACGGCAAGCTCTCGGAGAGCCTCAACACCTACGTGCAGAGCGACGACTACCGCCAGTCCGTTCGCCTCCGCGACGCGATCCGACGCGCGGAGCAGGCCGTGCGGCGCCTGCCGTATCAGCGCGAGCAGGCTGCGTACGCGCCCGCCCCGGAACTGTTCGGCGCCGAGTTCGATTCGCTGGCCATGGTGAAGCTCTTCGATCCCGACGAGTACGTCCCCCCGCCGCGTCTGGCCGAGCCGATCGCGTTCGCGGAGGAGGACCGAGTCCGATCCGCCCGGACCGGCAAGGCGAAGGCGGCGGCTTTGCGCCAGGCGCTCGACGTCGCGCTCGCACGCGGGGAGGGCCGGGCCACGGCGGCGAGCGTATGGCGTGCGCTCCCGCCCGAGGAGCAGCACATCAACTCGATCCGCGCGCTGCTCGGCGAGCTTCTCCATCGGGGCGCCTCGTTCGCGGCTCAGCCCGGTGCCGAGGGTCGGGCGGCTGCGTGGGAGGCCCTCGACTTCGAGCAGGTGGACGGCTCGGCGCGCCGGGCCTACGTGCCTGCTGTCGAGATCCAGGAAAGGGGAACAGGGTGAGCGAGTCCGCCGGGGACGGAATGCACGACGGCGAGTCTGAGACCAGCCCGCGGCGGGTCGCCAACGCCGCCGCGCTGTACGACGGCGACACAGGCGTCCTTCCGCTGCGCGTGCGGCAGGTCCTCGTGCGCCTCCTCAAGGGCCCTTACCTCGACGGCGGGCGCGACGAGCGCCTTTGGACGACCCTGCTCGACAGCCAGGATGTGCTCCGCTCCCGCCTGTCCGAGCTCTTCCTGGGCCTGCACGTCGACCACGCGAGGAAGATCGCCGTCGTCCGCCCCGTGGACCCCGAACTGCTCGGCACGGCCTCGCGCTCGACGATCCTCCGCCAGCAGCGCGCCCTGAGCCGCGTCGAGACGATCCTGCTCCTGCGCCTCCGCCTCCTCCTCGATCGCCACACGACTGCGCAGACCGAGCCGACGGTCACGCTCGAGGAGCTCTCCGACGTCGTCGCCCACTACCAGCCCTCCGACCAGCGTGACGCGCTGCGGGACGCCGACACGGTCTCGCGCGCCGTCCAGAAGCTGCAGGCGCGCCGGCTCCTCCTGCCCACCGCGCTCGACGACGTCTTCCTCATCTCCAACGCGCTCCCGCTCGCGTTGCCGTTCGAGAACATCGGCGACATCGCCAGGCACCTCGAGGCCCTGGCCGAGGCTCCGGACGAGGGCGTCAGAGACGATTTGGACGGCGCCGGGGGGCACGACGACGAGGCGAACCCGACGCTCGACCTCGGCGGCGCCGCTGCCGATGGGGAGAGCGACGAGGCGCTCGCGGACGAGGAGGGGATTGAATGAGCGTCGCGACCATGCTTCCGCTCGACGATCAGATCAACCCGGGCCAGTTCCGGCTGACCCAGGTCCAGATCGTCAACTGGGGCACGTTCCACGGCGCCCACACGATGCACGTGGACCGTGCCGGAACGCTCCTCACGGGCAACTCGGGCGTCGGGAAGTCCACGCTCTTCGACGCGATCGCGCGGGTGTTCGACGCCCGCCCGCGCTCGAACGAGGCCGCTGCCGCGCGGACCGGCCAGAGCGAGGACCGCCGCACGACCTTCACGTACATGCGCGGCAAGGTCGGGGACGTGGCCGTCGGCGAGAGCCAGGCCAGCGCGTTCCAGCGGCCGGGGGCGACGTGGAGCGCGATCGCCCTCACGTTCGACAATGCGGCCGGCACCCGCCACACGCTCAGCGCCCTGTTCGATCTTCCGAAGAACGGCACCGAGTCGAGCCTCGGCCGCTTCTACGTCATCGACTCGGTCCCGCTCGACGTCCACGCGATCGAGGGCATCGCGGACCGCCGCTTCACGCGCGGCGCGCTCGAGGCGCTGTTCCCGACCGCGCAGGTGTTCGACGTCCACAAGAACTTCGCCGAGCGCTTCCGCCGACTGCTCGGCATCTCCTCCGACCAGGCCCTCCCGCTCCTGCGCGTGATCCAGGCCGGGAAGGGGCTCGGCGGCAGCGTCAACAGCTTCTTCCGCGACCAGGTCCTCGACCCGCCCGAGACGCTCGCGGCCGCGGACCAGGTGGTCGAGGAATTCAGCAACCTCATGTCCATCCGGCAGCGGCTCGAGGACGTGCGGGAGCAGCGCGACCAGCTCGCGCCCGTCCCCGGCCTCAACCAGCAGTACGCGCAGGCGCTGCTTGACGCGAACCGCCTCCGCGACCTTTCCGGCGAGGCCTTCGAGCGGGTCCGACGGCAGCTCACGGTGACCGTGCAGGAACGGATCGCGGGGCGCGCAGCCGAGGCGGCGCAGTCGAAAGCGGCCGAGCTCGCGGCCGAGCGCAAGACGCGTGACGCCCTCGCAAAGGAGCTCCGCGCCCTCGAGGCCGAGTACAACAATGCGGGCGGGAACCAGATCAGCGCCCTCGAGCAGCAGGCCGAGAACGCCCGGGTGGGCCTGCGGCTGCGGCGCGAGGTCGAGGCCGCCGCAAGGCAGGGCCTGGACGACGCCGGGCTGCAGCTTCCGTGGTCGGCCGAGGGCTGGGCGGCGGCCCACGAGGAGGCCGCAGCCGCGACCGAGTCGCTCGAGGGTGATTCGGCCGCCCTCCGAGAGGCCCGCTTCGAGGCCTTCGACGCGCATGCCTCGGCGAAACGCGACCTCGCGGAAGCCCGCCGCGAGCTCGAGTCGATGGCCGCCCGCAAGAGTCTGCTGCCGCCGTCGTCCGTGGAGAACCGGGCCTCCATCGCCCAGGCGACCGGGGTCCCCGAGGAGGCCATGCCGTTCGCGGGGGAGCTCATCGACCTCGCGGACGGTGAGGAGAGGTGGCGCCCGGCCGCCGAGCGGGCCCTCCGCTCCTTCGCGACGACGCTCCTCGTCCCCGGCGAGCACTTCGCGGCCGTCACCCGCTATCTCGACGGGCACGCGGTCCGCGGTGCGCTGCGTGCCGTGGACCTCTCGGTGCCCGTGGCCGGTTCCGCCGCTGCGCTCGCCGACGTGCGTCCTGACGACCTGCTCACGAAGCTCCAGATTCTCGAGGGCGAAGCAGGGGACTATGTCCGCGCCCGCATCGCGACCGAGTTCGCGTACCCGTGCGTCGAGGACCCGGACGAGCTGGCGCTCCTCGATCGAGGACTGAGTCTCGGCGGGGTCGTGAAGCGGCATCGCGGAACGGTCGAGAAGGACGACCGCTTCGCCTCCCGCCAGGATTGGGTGCTCGGCTTCGACAACGCCGTGAAGGTCGCCGACCTCGGCGCCCGGATCGCCGAGCTCGAAGGCGCCCTCGTACGGGCCGCCGAAGCCGCGCAGGCGAGCGAGGACTCGCATCAGGGCGTGGCCCGCCGTCTCGAGGCGCTGCGCCGAGTGGCTGCGGACCAGCGGCCGTGGGAGGAGGTGTCCGCCGCGGTTGCCGAGGACGAACTCCGCCGTGTCGAGAAGCGCCTCGAAGACGCCCGCGCCGCGCAGACCGACCTCGAGCCGCTGCGCGCGAAGGTCGAGAGGGCCCGAGCGGATCATCAGGCGTCGACCGAGGCGGCTGCCGTCTTCCAGAGCGAGCACCGTCATCTCGACGCCGCCGCGGCCTCTGCGGCCCGACTCCTCGACGAGGCCAGGGCGCGCGTTGCCGAGGCCGCCTCCTCGGACGCTTCCGCCGCGGACGACGACGCGCTCGCGCCCTATTTCGAGGGCGCCGCGGGCCTCAGCGAGCTCCACGCGCTCGACACCCTCGCCGCCGACGTCCGTGCGCGCCTCCTGGAGGAGCTCCACGCGGCCGAGAGCCGCGGCCACGCGGCCGGGGAACGGCTCACCCGCATCTTCGAGGCGTTCGAACGGGAATGGGGTCCCGGCGTCTCGGCCGACCATGGGGTCTCGGTGGCGGCGGCGGGCGCCTTCGAGGCGCGCTACCACGAGATCGTCTCGGAGGGCCTGCCCACGCAGGAGGCCGAGTTCCGGCGGTTCTTCCAGCAGCGCACCCACGAGTCGTTCAGCACCCTCCTGCATCTCCTCGACGAGGAGCGCCGCGCGATCTCGGCGCGCATCCTGCCGCTCAACAGCATCCTGGGCGGGGTCGGCTTCCACGAGGGCAGCTATCTCGAGCTCGACATCAAGCAGACTGTTCCAGCCTCGGCACGGCAGTTCAAGGAGGCGATCGTCTCGGCGCTCAAGGCGCGACATGGAGCCGAGGGTGCCGTGGCGTCTCCGGGGTCTGGCGGCGAGGACGCCCTCGCAGCGCGCTACAAGACGCTCGAGACCCTCGTGAAGCGGCTCGCCTCGGCCGCGCCGGAGGACCGGCGCTGGCGTGCGGAGGTCCTCGACGTCCGGACCCACGTCTTCATCTCGTGCAAGGAACACCGGGCCGTCCCGACGCCCGGTGACCGGGCCGCGGCCGAGGTTCGCGACGAGGTCTTCGTCCACTCGGACACCGGGAGCATGTCCGGCGGCGAGCGGCAGCGGTTCACTGCGTTCATCATGGCGGCGGCACTCAGCTACCAGCTGGGCATTGCCGAGCAGGGGTTCACCACCTACGGGACGGTCATGATGGACGAGGCATTCGTGCTGGCGTCCGAGGAATTCGCCGGCGCCGGCATCTCGGCCCTCCACGAGTTCGGGTTCCAGCTCCTGCTCGCGGCGCCGGAGAACGTCATCGATCTCTCGCGCCACCTCGGATCCGTCACGGAGATCCTCCGGGACAAGCGCACGAACCGTTCGGGGCTCCTCGAGGGCCTGGGACCGGTGGGCGGCAGCGGTCCCGTGTCGCAGGCGAACCCCGTGGACATCGTGCTCCGCGAGCCCGTGTAGCCGCGCCGGCGACCTTGCCGCGGCGGGCGCGGGCGCCGTCGTCCGCCCGCGAACCGGCCGTGAGTTTCGCCGAAAGTCGGCGCGCGTCCAGCTTTTACAGAGTTTGCACCGTTAGTGTGACTCCGCGCGCTTTAGCGGGCGCGTTCCTGATGCCGACCCCAAGGGAGCCGCATGCGGCGCACGCCTGATGCCCGAAAGGCCAGCAGCCAGGGCCAAGAGCCTTGGCAGAACCTCTACGGGCAGCTCATCGATCGCGACCGGCGCCGGAAGTTCCGGCGGCGCCGAACGGTCGCGCTCTCGATCGCTCTGGTCATCGCCCTCGTGGTCGCCGGCGGGGTCTTCGCGCTCACCACCTACATCAGCCTCGAGAACGGGATCCGGCGATCCCAAGCGCTTGACGGCGGTGCGGGCCTCGATCAGGACGTCAACATCCTCGTGATGGGGCTCGACAGCCGCCTCGACGAGAACGGGAACCCGCTGAGCCAGGAGGAGTACGACGCCCTCCACTCGGGCGATTCGTCCGACGGCGGCTACAACAGCAACGTCCTCATGGTCCTGCACGTCCCGAAGGACGGCAGCCAGGCGACCGTGATCTCGATTCCCCGCGACGACTACGTGGACCTTCCCGGTTCCCCGGACGGCATCTCGCAGGGCAAGATCAAGCAGGCCTACGGGTATGCGATGGATGACGCCATGAAGAAGCTCAAGGCGGACCCACAGGGCAAGAGCGACTCCCAGATCTACCAGGAGGCGCGCGACGACGGCCGCAAGGCCGAGATCCAGACCGTGCAGAACTTCCTCAACATCAAGATCGACCACTTCGTCGAGGTCACGATGGGCGCCTTCCTCGACGTCGCGAAGGCGCTGGCCCCCATCACGGTGTGCCTCCAGGAGGCGACCCAGGACACGTACTCGGGCGCCAACTTCAAGGCCGGTGTGCAGCAGCTGAACGCCCAGCAGGCCGTGGCGTTCGTCCGGCAGCGCCGCGACACGTCGGGCTCGGGCGTGGCCCTGAGCGACCTCGACCGCGAGCGCCGGCAGCAGGCCTTCATCTCGTCGCTCCTCACGCAGCTCAAGCAGAAGAGCACGTTCACCGACCTGAACAAGGTCGAGGGCATCCTCAACGCGGTCAAGGACAAGATGGCCGTGGACCAGTCCCTCAACCTCATCGACTTCGGCCTCAAGGCAAAGCAGCTCACGGCTGGCCACATCCGGTTCGTGACGCTGCCGATCGTTCAGTTCGGCACGTCTGACACCGGCGAGTCGGTGAACATCGTGGACAAGGGCGCGATCCAGGCCGAGGTCTCCCAGCTGCTCTCTCCGCAGCCCACTGCGACACCGACCCCGAGCGCGACCCAGGACGCGTCGGCCCAGCAGCCTCAGCAGGGCTCGGATTCGGGCTCGCAGCAGGCGCCGGCCGCGGGTTCGGGCGGTGGTTCGGGTTCCGGTTCGGGCGGCCAGGGTTCCGGCGCGCCCGCCGCGGCGCCGTCGCCCTCCGCGACGTCGACGTTCGACGCCGGTGACTGGTCTAGCGTCCTCCAGGGCGGCGGGATCCCCTGCGTCAAGTAGCGGCGTTCACCCGCTCGTCGCCGCGGCGTTGCCGCGGCGTTGCCGGGCGTCCCTAGAGTTCCGGCGTGGGCGGTAGCGTTCGACGGCGGTACGTCGCCCTCGGCGATTCGTTCACCGAGGGCGTCGGCGACCGCAACCCCAACCTGCCCAATGGGGTCCGGGGTTGGGCCGACCGTGTCGCGGAGAAGCTCGCGAAGTACGAGAAGGGCTGGGAGTACGCGAACCTCGCCATCCGGTCCAAACGCCTCCGGCAGATCATCGACGAACAGCTCGAACCCGCCGTCGCCCTCGAGCCGACGCTCGTGACGCTGTATGCGGGGGGCAACGACATCCTTGACCTCGGCACCGACATGGACCGGCTGCTCGACGAGTACTCTGGCCTCGTCGCCCGGCTGGCTGAGACGGGGGCGACGCTGGTCCTGTTCACGGGCTACGACGTCAAGGTGAACCCCCTCCTCGAACCCCTGAGGCGGCGCAACTGGCAGTACAACGCCCGCGTTCGGGAGCTGGCGCGCGAGCACCGGGCGGTGCTCGTGGACTACTGGTGCTTCGACGAATACAACGACAAGCGGATGTGGGACGCGGACCGGCTCCACATGTCCACCGCAGGCCACAAGTTCCTCGCGCGGCAGGTCCTCGCGCACCTCGGCGTCCCGATGAGCTTCAAGCCAGCGGACTGGGAGCCCATCGCGCCGCGGAACGCGCGCGAGTGGGTCGCGGCCCAGCGGGAGTGGATGAACGACTGGGTCGTGCCGCTCATTGGCCGCAAGCTGCGGGGAGTAACCCTCGGCGACTTCCTCCTCCCGCGGTGGCCCGAACCGGTGAAGGTGCCGCGCAAGGGCGGCCTGCGGCGGTACGCGCTCGAGCATCCTGAGGTCCTCGAAGGACGATCGGTCCTGCGCTGATCCCTCGTTCTGCATGCTGGAACCGCATGGGTCCTGTCCGCGCGGGCACATTAGTCTGGCAGGGCACCCCGACTGCAACCCAGAGGATTGAAGAGCCCGACATGCCGCCGTCTGCCCTGAACCGCTCCGGGAACCTCAGCGCGCCGTGGCTCCTGGTTCTCGCGTTCCTGGCGACGACGGCCCCGCTCTCGACCGACCTCTACCTCCCAGGCTTCCCCCGCGTCCAGCAGGATTTCGCGGCGAGCGCCTCCGGGGTCCAGCTCACGCTCACCGGCTTCCTCGTGGGGATGGCGTTCGGCCAGCTCGGCTTCGGGGCCCTCTCGGACAAGCGGGGCCGCATCGTCCCGCTCCTCTGCGGCAACGTGCTCGCGCTCGGCGCATCAGTGCTCGCGGCCCTCGCGCCGTCGATCGAGGTGCTCATCGCTGCACGGCTCCTTCAGGGCCTGGGCGGCGCGGCCGGCGTCGTCATCGCCCGGGCCATCGTCGTTGACCTGACCCGCGGCTCCGAGTCGGCCCGCACCATGAGCCTCATGATGACGGTCGGGGGCATCGCGCCGATCGTCGCGCCGTCGATCGGTGCGGTCCTCCAGGGGCCCGTGGGGTGGCGTGGGGTCATGTGGACGCTCGCGGGCCTGTTCGCCCTCATGATGTGCGCCGTGTCCCTCGTGTTCCGGGAGACGCGCCCTCCCGAGGCGCGTCACGGGACAAGCCTCCTCGGCGGGTTGGGCCATGTGATGCGGGAGCCGCGCTACCTCCTGTTCGCCGCCCTGTTCGCCACGACGTTCGCCGTCATGATGACGTACATCTCGGCGTCGTCGTTCGTGTACCAGGACGTGATGGGGTTCAGCCCGGTCGGCTACGGGCTCGCGTTCGGTGTGAACGCCGTCGGGCTCATCAGTTCGGGCTATATCTCCTCCCGGCTCGCGCGCACGGTCGGGCCGTTCGCGACCGTCCGCGTCGCCGTGCCGCTGCTGCTCGCGTTCAGCGTCCTGACCCTCGTGACCGCGCTTCTGCCCGGTCCGCGCTGGCTCCTTGCGGTGCCGATCTGGCTCTCGGTCACGACGGTGGGCTTCATCATGGGCAACTCGTCGGCACTCGCGCTCGACGCCGTCCGGCACGTCTCGGGAAGCGGCTCGGCCGGGCTCGGGTTCGCGCAGTTCGTGTTCGGCGCCATCGTGTCGCCGCTCTCGGGCATCGGAGGGGCCGGGACCGCCCTGCCGATGGCCATCATCATGGCAATTGCGGCAACCCTCGCCGCGCTCCTCCTGGCCGCGGCCGCGCTCCGGGCGCGGAGGCGGGCGGCAGCGCCTCCCGGCCGGTGAACGACGCCGAGGGCTACTGCCCGAGGTCCGCGACCTCGAAGCTCCACAGTTCGGCGGAGACGCCTACGGGGCGCTGCCGTTCCTCGGCGCCCGCGGCCCCCTCGGCGCCCGCGCCCGGGCGCCCGTGGCCGTGCCCGAACGAGGCAGATTTCCGCCACGCCTCGTAGCTCTCCTCGTCGGCCCATCGCGTGACGACGAGCCACACGTTGCGGCCGTCGCTCGGCTGGAGGAGCTCGAAGCCCTCGAAGCCGGGCTGGCCGTCCACGGCGTTGGCCCGGCCGGCGAACCGGCGGGCGAGTTCGTCTCCCGAGTCGGCCGGCACGGTGATGGCGTTGATCTTGACGATGCTCATGAGCACCATTCTGGCAGCGCATGCCCAATGCGAGGCCAGCGGATTGCGCCCGAAGACCCGGGGCGCCCGTTACCCTTGCGACTGAAGGGGGAGAGGCATGGAAACCAACGGGTTGGGCGGCAGACCGGCGGGGCACTCGGTGATGGTCGAGGTGCTGCGCCTGCAGGAGTCGAGGCCGCCACGCCGCGGCGTCGCGCGAATCTTCGGCGCGAACCCGCTCGCCCCCGAGGCCCGCAGCTGGTTCTGGGGCGCGCTCGGCGAACAGCGTGTGGCCAGGGTCCTCGCGGCTCTCGGCCCCGAGTGGCACGTCCTGCACTCCATTCCGGTCGGGAAGCGCGGCTCGGACATCGATCACGTCGTTGTCGGTCCCGCGGGCGTGTTCACGCTCAACACGAAGCACCACCGCGGCGCCAACGTATGGGTCGCCGGCCGGACCCTCATGGTCAACGGCCAGCGCACCCCCTACCTGCGGAACTCCGCGCACGAGGCCGCGAGGGCTTCGGCCCTGCTGACCCGCTCGGCAGGGTACCCAGTCGAGGTGCGGGCCGTCGTCGTCCTCGTCGCGCCCCGGAAGGTGACGACGCGCAGCCGGGCCGAGGGCGCCGTCGTCGTGACGGACAGCGTGCTGCGCCGTTGGCTCGCCCGGCAGCCGCGCACCCAGTCCGACGACGACGCCGCGCGCCTCGCCGGGCTGGCGGCGCAGCCCTCGACGTGGGGGGCCGACGGGCCCGCTGGGGACCCGTTGCAGACGCAGGCCTCGTTCGAAGCGCTCCGCGCGGAGGTGGTCCGTGCCCAGGGCCGGCGCCTCGTGTGGTTCCTCGCGGGCTGCGCGGGTGTGGTTGCGACCGCCCTCGGTTCCCTGCCGCACGGACTCTTCGCTCGGTAGCCGAGCCTCGGGCCCGCCCGCCCGTCACACGGCCTCCTGCTACGCGACCGCAACCCCTCGGGCACGCTCGACGGCTACACTCGGCACCAGTCGGCAGCGCAAAGGAGCACCCCCATGACCACGTGGCGGATCCGGGACTTCCATCCATCGGACCTCGACGGCATCCTCCACCTCTGGAGCGCGATGACGGCCTCCGGGATCGAGCCGGTCTATTCGCTCTCGGAGGTCCTCGCGAGCTGCCAGGCGGACTACGCTGCCGTGGCCGTGCACGGGGAGGACGTTGTGGGGGCCGCGGTGGGCCGCGCGGCCCACGAGCAGGGCTGGATCGTGTTCCTCGCGACGCTTCCCGAATGGCGCAGCCGGGGCATCGGGACGGCACTGCTGGCGGCGCTGGAGCACCGCATGGCGCCGCTCGGCCTCACGAAGCTCTCCGCGCTCATGCCGGACACCGAGACACGCATCGATGCGTTCCTCAATCGCGGCTTCAAGGATGTGAAGAACCTGCGGTTCTTCGAGCGGCAGATCCCCGTGCAGCGGGCCGAGCTCGGGCCGCTGGCCCAGCTCGGCGGCCGGGTGCTGCCGCGGGACCTGTGGGAGAACGTGGCCGGGATGCAGCGGGAGAAGCAGCTCCTCGAACGGCGGCTCGTGCTCCCGCTCGCGGAGGCGGAGCTCGCGGACGAGTTCGGCGTCGTGCCGCCGCGCGCCGTCGTCCTCTTCGGGCCGCCCGGGACGGGCAAGACGACGTTCGCGAAGGCGATCGCGTCGCGCCTCGAATGGCCGTTCGTGGAGGTGTTCCCTTCGCGGCTCGCGGCCGACCCCGACGGACTCGCGGGCGCGCTCCGCCGCACGTTCCTCGAGATCGCCGAGCTCGAGCACGCGGTCGTGTTCCTCGACGAGGTCGAGGAGATCGCGTCGCGGCGCGCGGGCGACCCGCCGAGCCCCACGCAGGGCGTCACGAACGAGCTGCTCAAGATCATCCCAGCGTTCCGCGAGCAGCCCGGCAGGCTCCTCGTGTGTGCGACGAACTTCATCCGCGCCCTCGACCCCGCGTTCCTGCGGCACGGGCGCTTCGACTACGTGATCCCTATCGGGCTCCCGGACGCCGAGGCGCGGCACGCGATGTGGACCCGGTTCATACCGGAAGCCGTTCTCGCGAGCGTCGACGTGGCGCTCCTCGTAGCGAGCACGGAAGGCTTCTCGCCGGCCGACATCGAGTTCGCGGCGCGCTCGGCGTCGCAGCGCGCGCTCGAGAAGGCGGTGTACTCGCCAGCCGCGGTGCCTGCAGGAGGGGCGTCCGACGGCGGTTCCGACGGCGGTTCCGACGGCGGGGTGCCGGCCGGCCCTGGCCGGAGGGGCCCCACGACCGAGGATTACCTTGAGGCGGTCTCCGAGACGAAGACGACCGTGAGCGAGGACGTCGCGGCGGGATTCCTCGAGGACATCGAGGAACTCGCCCGCGTCTGACCGATCGACCCCCTCCGCGCCCCGCTCCCCTTGCGCCGTCACCTTCGCAGGGTGCGACACCCTGCGAAGG
>NZ_DAIUJO010000041.1:24904-31043 GCF_036848755.1 Sinomonas sp.
GAACCGGTATTCTCGACGTGACGCGCTCGCGATCCTCGTCGCTCATCGAAGCCGTCATGGGGGTTTGCGTCAACCCCGGTTCTGTGACCTGCGCCAAGCCGTGGCAGAGTGTTGCGCATGACTGGAGCGCTCCTGAAGGCCGCCCACCGCGTCGGCGACCGTGTCCACGCCGCCCAGACGGTGTGGGCGCGGAGGCTCGGCTTCATTCCCCAGGTGGTCGCGTATCGGGGTTACGGCACCACATCCCGCGTGCGGATCCTCGCCCGCGTCCTGTACGGCGCCCCCGGGCTGCATCGGATCGGCGCGAACGCGACGACGGCCCCCGACCGGGGCCGCGAGCGCTGCCGCGACGCGGGCTGGTACGAGCCTCCGATGCCGAGCGGATGGACGGGGACCGAAGACGTCCGCGGTTGGCGGGCGTTCACGAGCGTCCCGATCGAGTATTCGGAAGTCACGATCGAGATCGGAGAGCATACGACGACGGTGCGCGCCGACTTCGGCGGAGTCGTCGACGCCATGGTGCCCGTCAGCCTCGAGCCCGGCTGGCACGACGTCAAGATGAGCGCGGCCGACGCGGAGCCAGCCGTCGGTCAAGTCCTCGTCGTCGACCCGTCGTCGACGTTCGGCATCGTCTCCGACATCGATGACACCGTCATGGTCACAGCCCTTCCGCGACCCTTCCTCGCCCTCTGGAACACGTTCGTGCTGAGCGAGCGGGCGCGCACGCCGACGCCCGGGATGTCGGTGCTGCTCGACCGCCTCGCGGCGCATCACCCGACGGCGCCGGTCATGTACCTCTCGACCGGCCCGTGGAACGCGGCGCCCACCCTTGCCCGCTTCCTCGGCCGCAACCTGTACCCCGCGGGCCCTCTCCTGCTGACCGACTGGGGCATGACCGCGGACAGCTGGTTCCGCAGCGGGCGCGAGCACAAGGCCCGCAACCTCGCCCGCCTCGCTGCCGAGTTCCCCGAGCTCAAGTGGCTCCTCATCGGCGACAACGGGCAGCACGACGAGTCGATCTACGCCGAGTTCGCGCGCCGGCATCCGGAGAGCGTCGCGGCCGTCGCCATCCGGGAGCTCTCAGCAGGTGAAGCGGTCTTCTCCGGCGGCACGACCCATGACGCCCGGCCGACCCCGGTTCCCGGCGTCCCCTGGGCGGCCGCGCCCGACGGCGCCGGGCTGGCCGAGCAGCTCGAGAAGTTCGGCCTCCTCTGAGCGGCCCACCCCTTGCCCTCTCCGCACCTGATGTAGTGAGAATGGCCCATGACGGTACTCTTGCGGTCCCTGAACACCGCCGTCCCTCCGACGGTTCTCAAGCAAGCGGAGGCGCGCGACGTGTTCGCGGCGCAGGAGGGCCTCACGAGGCTCGGGACCCGATTGGTCCGCACGTGCTTCGACGCCGCGGCCATCGACACCCGTCACTCGGCCGTGGGCGAATTCTCCTGGGATCGCCCCGACGCCGCCCCTGACTTCTTCGATTCCTCGACCGGGCGCATCCTGAACCCGAGCACGAAGACGCGCAACGACGTCTTCGTGCGCGAGGCGACGCCGCTGTTCACCGAGACGGCGCGCGGGGCACTCGACGCCGCGGACGGGATCGGGCCCGAAGACGTCACGCATGTCATCACGGTCTCCTGCACGGGCTTCTTCAACCCCGGGCCCGACTACCGGGTGGTCCGTGAGCTCGGCCTCCGGCCTTCGGTCCAGCGGTTCCACCTCGGGTTCATGGGCTGCTACGCCGCCTTCCCGGCCCTCCGCGCTGCCAAGCTGTTCTGCGAGGCGGACCCGAGCGCCGTCGTCCTCGTCGCCATTGTCGAGCTCTGCACGCTCCACGTCCGCAGCTCGAACAACCCGGACACGATCCTCGGCGCGTCCCTCTTCGCAGACGGCGCGGCGGCCGCCGTCATCACCGCTCGCGACCTCCCGCTCACCCGCCCCGCCCTGAGCCTCGACGCGTTCGAGACGACGCTCACGCCGGTCGGCGAGGACACGATGGCGTGGAACATCGGCGACCAGGGCTTCGAGATGGTCCTCGGCTCCTATGTCCCGCACATCATCGACGACCACATCACGGGCGCGCTTGAGCCGCTCCTTGGGGGTGACCCCGCGCTCGCCGGACGGCCCCACAGCGGGATCGAGCACTGGGCGATCCACCCGGGCGGCCGCAGCATAGTGGACAAGGTCGTGGCGCGGCTAGGCCTCAGCGAGACGCAGGCCGAGCCCGCGCGGGAGACGCTTCGCGAGTTCGGCAACATGAGCAGCGCGACCATCATGTTCGTGTTCGAGCGGATCCTCGGCCTGCCGCGGCCCCCTCAGCAGCTCGACGGCCCCGGCGCGGAGCGCGTCTGCGCGATGGCCTTCGGGCCCGGACTCACGGTCGAGACGGCACTGCTCACCCGTGTGAACCCTTGAGCCCTGAGGCCGAGCGCCACGAGGTCGTGATCGTCGGCGGGGGCCCGGTCGGTCTGTGCCTCGGCGTGCTCCTCGCGCGCGCGGGCGTCGACGTCGTCGTCCTCGAGGCGCGCCCCGAGCGGACGCAGCACTCGCGCGCGATCGGGATCCACCCTCCCGGCCTGCGTGTCCTCGCGGCAGCCGGGGTCGCGGGGACGCTCGCGGCCAGCGGGGTGCAGCTCCGCGAGGGCCGCGCCCGGTCGCAGGGCGGGGAAGTGGCGCGGCTCGACTTCGACCCGCCCGTCCTCGCCGTCCCCCAATGGCTCACCGAGGACACCCTCGAGGCCCGGCTCACCGAACTCGCCCCGGGCGCGCTCCGGCGAGGGGTGTGCGCGGTGGGCGTCGAAACGCGGGGTTCCGGCGCCGTCGTCCGGGCTCTCGCGGGGGGCGCCGAGGTGCGCTTTGCGGGACGCTGGGTCGTGGCGGCCGACGGCGCTCGCTCGCCCCTTCGTGCGGCGCTTGGGATTCC
Organism: Sinomonas sp.; assembly: GCF_036848755.1. NCBI lineage: Bacteria > Bacillati > Actinomycetota > Actinomycetes > Micrococcales > Micrococcaceae > Sinomonas > Sinomonas sp. The sequence continues at coordinate 27,825 of NZ_DAIUJO010000041.1, forward strand.
GGTCCGCGAGCGGCGATACCCGGACGCCTATCTCATGGGGGACTTCGCTGACGCGTCGGGCGACGGCGCGGCGGCCGTCCTGCATCTCGAGCCGGCGGGCATCGTCGAGTCCTTTCCGCTCCCGGGCGGCGTGCGACGGTGGGTCGTGCACACGGACGTGCTCGAACCGGACCCTACCCCGCAACTGCTGGCCGGCCTCGTGGCCGAGCGTACGGGCGCCGTCGTGGATCCCGAGAGCAGCACGATGCTCAGTGCCTTCACAGTCCACGAGCGGCTTGCCGCGTCGATGCTCCGTGGGCGCGTCGTCCTCGTCGGCGACGCCGCGCATGAGGTGAGCCCTATCGGCGGCCAAGGCATGACGCTCGGCTGGCTCGACGCCGAGGCATTCGCGCCGCTGATCGCCGAGGATCTCAGGGCGGCGCGCCAGGGGTGGGAGCCCGACGGCGCCCTGGCGTGGCCCGCGCTGTGGGCCCGAGTCGCCGAAGGACGACGGCGGGCGGCGGCGGAGGCGGCCCGGCACGCCGTGCTCAACATGGCCCTCGGGCGGCCACTCCCTCCAGCGCTCATGTCGACGCGCAACGCGGTGTTCCGAGGGCTGTACCGCGCGCGGGCTGTGAGGGCGTGGACGTCGCGGCGCTTCACCATGCAAAGCTGACGGCGCAACGAGGGGGGCGCGCGCCCGCTCCCGTCGCGCCCCCTCCTGTTGCGCCGTCAGCTCCGCAGGGTCCCCTCCTGTTGCGCCGTCAGCTCCGCAGGGTCCAGCACCCACGGGTCGCGGGGCAGAGCGGCGGGCGAAAAGGCCGCGAGCGCGGCGGGGAGCACCTGCGGCAGCCGCAGCGATGCGAGGAGGGACGCCGTCACCTGTTGCGCGGAGACACCCTCGGCCGCGAGGGCCGCGAGCGTCACGGCGCCGTCGCGCTTGGCGAGCCGCTTCCGGGCCCGGTTGAGGACCAGTGGCACGTGCGCGTACTCGGGCACCCCGTACCCGAGGAGCCCGGAGAGATAGACCTGACGTGGGGTCGAGGGCAGGAGATCGTCCCCCCGGACGATCTGGTCCACTCCCTGCGCGGCGTCATCCACGACGACCGCCAGGTTGTAGGCAACCACACCGTCGTTGCGCCGGAGGACGAAGTCGTCCACGAGACCCGTGTATCGGCCGTGCAGCACGTCGGTGACGGTCCATTCGGTGACCCCGGCGCGCAGGCGGATCGCGGCGGGACGCACCGCGCGCCGTCGTGCGCGCTCCGCCTCGGGAAGATCGCGGCAGGTCCCCGGGTAGGCACCTTGCGGGGCGTGCGGCGCGCTCGGGGCTTCGAGGATCTCGCGGCGGGTGCAGTAGCACTCATAGGTCAGGCCAGCATCGGCCAGGGCCCCGAGCGCATCCTCATACCGCTCCGTCCGCTCGCTCTGCCTCACGATGGGTCCGTCCCAGTCGAGCCCGATGGCTGCGAGGTCGTGGAGTTGCACCGCCTCAGCGCCCGCGCGGGCCCGGTCGAGGTCCTCGACGCGGATCAGGAACTGGCGGCCCGTCGAGCGGGCGAACAGCCACGCGAGCAGCGCGGTGCGGAGATTCCCGAGGTGGAGCTCGCCCGACGGGCTGGGAGCGAAGCGGCCGGCGGGCATCATGCCCACAAGGTTAGCCCGCTCGCCGTGCGCCCGAGCAGCGGCAAATGAGGGTCAACTCCCGTCCCCCGCCTATGCTTGGTTTCCGTGACGGAACCCCGCTGGCTCTCGGCCGAGGAGCGTCGCGCGTGGCTGGCCCTCTTGAGCGTGACGACGCTCCTGCCGGCCGCCCTCGACGCCCACCTCACGTCCCTCGGCAGACTCTCCCTCTTCGACTACGACGTCCTCGCGATGCTCAGCGAGGCGGACGGCCGCTCGCTTCCGATGAAGGAGCTTGCGGCGCGGACCTCGGCGTCGCTCTCCCGGCTCTCGCACGTCGTCACGAAGCTCGAGAACCGAGGGTGGATTGACCGGCTCCCCTCGCCCGACGACGCGCGCGTGACCAACGCGCACCTCACCGATCTCGGGTGGGAGACGATCGTCGACCTTGCGCCGGAGCACGTCGAGCGGGTGCGCGAGATCGTCTTCGACGGGCTCGACGACGACGACGCGCGCCGCCTCGCGGACATCGCAGAGAAGATCGTGGCACAGCTGGACGAGGCCTCGTGGATCTTCCGGGACGTCGAGCGGGACCCGGGCCTCCCCTGCCCGAAGCGGAGGGTGCCCCAGGGGGATGAGGCAGCGGACGACGGCGGGAGCGCGGCATGAGCCGAGAGTTCACGACGCGCTGGGTGGCCTTGGGCGACTCGTTCACGGAGGGCGTCGGGGACCCGGACGCGTCGCGTCCGAACGGCGTGCGCGGGTGGGCCGATCGCGCCGCCGAGCAGCTCCAGGCCGCCGATCCAGGTTTCGGGTACGCCAACCTTGCCATCCGAGGGAAGAAGCTGCGCCAGGTGATCACGGAGCAGCTCGAACCGGCGCTCGCGCTGCGCCCCACCCTCGTGACCGTCTACGCGGGCGCCAACGACATCCTCCGCCCCAAGGTCGACATCGACAGCCTGCTCGAGGAGTACGACGCCGCCATTGCCCGCCTCCAGCAGGCGGGGGCTCAGGTGCTCCTGTTCACGGGATTCGACGCGGGAACGTCCAAGATCTTCGGCGCGATGCGCGGCCGGACGGCGATCTACAACGAGCAGATCCGCTGGATTGCCGACCGTCGCGGGGCGAAGCTCGTGGACTACTGGCGCTTCCATGAGTTTCAGGACTGGCGGATGTGGGCCGAGGACCGAATGCACATGTCCTCGCTCGGCCACGCGACGATGGCCAACAGAGTCCTCGGGATCCTCGAGCACGAGGGACTCGCCGACCTCCCTGACGTGCCCGAGCTGCCGATCCTGAGCGTCCGCGAGCGGTTCCGGGCCAACGCGGCGTGGGCGCGGGAATTTGCGGGACCGTGGGTGATGCGACGGCTCACCGGCCGTTCCTCGGGGGACAACCTGAGCCCGAAGTACCCGGAGCTCACGCGCCTCTGACGCGGGGGCGGTCCCGGCTTCCCGGCTTCCCGGTTTCCAGGCCGGGTTCCCCGACTTCTCGACCAAGTTCCCCAACTTCTCGACCGGGTTCCCCGACTTCTCGACCAAGTTCCCCGACTTCTCGACCGGGTTCCCCGACTTACCCCCGGCAAGCGCGGCGTGTCGCCCGAAGCCGACGGTGTGT
>NZ_DAIUJO010000042.1:0-29892 GCF_036848755.1 Sinomonas sp.
CGTCTGCGCGATGCCGCACGCAGGAGGCTTCCACCAGGCGTCATGGCGCCGCCCGGGAGCCAAAGGCAACGACATCTGGAACCCCGACCTGTGGAGGGACGTCGCCCGCACCGCCGAACGCGGGCTGCTGGATGCCGTCTTCTTCGCCGACAACCTCGCCCTGTGGCCCGTCCCCGAGCACCTGCGGCACCACACCGCCAAGGTCGGGGTATGGGACGCGGTCATCGCAGCCTCCCTGGTGGCGACCGCCACGGAGCGGATCGGCGTCATCGCCACCGTCCACACCGAATTCCAGCAGCCCTACATCCTCGCCCGTCAGATGGCATGCCTGGACCACCTCAGCCGCGGGCGCATCGGATGGAACATCGTCACCTCCGGCATCCCTGCGGAATACGCGAACTTCGGCAAGGAGCAGACTCCCGAGAAGGAACTGCTCTACGCCAGGGCCACCGAATTCGTAGAGGTCGTCAAGGGCCTGTGGGACTCATGGGAGGACGACGCCTATCTGATCGACCAGGAGTCCGGGGTCTTCTTCGACCCGGACAAGCTCCACACCCTGGACCACAAGGGCGAGTTCTATTCCGCCCGCGGCCCGCTGAACGTCATGCGGCCGCCCCAGGGCTACCCTGTGTTCGCCCAGGCCGGCGGATCAGGGCCGGGCAAGGTCCTTGCCGGCACCGTGGGCGAACTGATCTTCACCCCGCTCACCGGCGAAGCCGCCGTTGCCTACAGCAAGGACATCAGGAAGATCGCAGCCGAGGCCGGGCGCGACCCCTCCGCCATCAAGGTCCTCTCCCAGCTGATGCCCGTCGTCGCACCAACGGACGAGGAAGCCCAGGAGAAGTGGCTCACATTGCAGCGGCTGCTCCACCCCGACATCGCCCGCGGTGTCATCGAATCGATGCTCGGCGAGGACATCAGCGGATACCCGCTGGACGAGCCCCTGCCAGAGAACGGACAGTACAACGGGATCAAGGGCTATCGGGACGCCGTACTCAGCTTCCGGATGCCCGACGGCAGGAAGCCCACCGTCCGGGAGCTGATCGAGAACTACAAGGGTCCCGGCACCGTCGTGGGCAGCCCCTCCACCATCGCGGACTACATGGAGAACGAGATCGCCTCAGGAGCCTGCGACGGATTCGCGCTCCTCGTCCAAGGCCTGCCCGAGGAGCTCGAAGACTTCGTCGACCTCGTCGTCCCCGAACTCCAGAGGCGAGGACGCTTCCGCACCGCCTACCCCCAGGGGACCCTCCGCGAGCAGCTGGGCTTCGCCCGGCCCCACAACCAATTCGCCCTCAAACCAGAAAGCTTGGTGAGCCAGCCATGAACACAGCAGTCCAGCAGCAGAGCATCGACCCACGCGCGTTCCGCGACACCCTCGGACACTACGCCTCCGGGATCACGATCATCAGCGGCATCGACGAGACCGGCCCGATCGGCTTCACCTGCCAGTCCTTCTACAGCGTCTCCACCGAACCGCCCTTGATCTCCTTCAGCGTCATGAAGACCTCCACCACCTACCCTCGGATCCGCCAGACGGGCAAGTTCGCCGTGAACGTCCTCTCACACCGCCAGCACACCGTGTCCAACCAATTCGCCAGGAAGGGCACCGACAAGTGGGCCGGCATCCCCTGGACCCCCACCCAGGCGGGCAACCCCGTCATCGACGAGACCCTGATGTGGCTCGACTGCGACATCTGGGCCGAGCACGACGCCGGAGACCACCTCATCGTCCTGGGCAAGGTCAGCGAGATGAGCCCCGCAGACTGGAACATCCACGAGCCCCTCCTGTACTTCAAGGGCAAGTACCGCTACCTCCGCCCCGAAGAGGAAATCGCCTGACCCGCAGGGCCAAGCGAATGGGGCGGGCCAGCGCCTCGCAGGACCAGTCTGGTCGCTGACCAGATCCTTCCGGGAAGGCGCGCCCCGCCTGCGGGCGGCCGGCCCGCCGGCCGGAGCAGGAGCGACAGATGAGCGCCATCGACACTTCCCCCGGTCTCGACTTTCCTCCCGGGGTCACAGCCGCCATACCCGCGGCGAAGACCGTCATCGCCGCCGTCATCGAATGGCGGGGCCGAATCGCGCTTCTCCGAAGGAGTTCGCGCCTCGGCCATGAAGGCGGCCTCTGGCACTGCGTCACAGGCTTCCTCGAGCCCGGCGCAACCCCCGAACAGCAGGCCCTGGAAGAGCTCTTCGAAGAAACGGGTGTGCAGGCCAAAGATCTGCTCGACCTGCGGCCAGGGCCGGCACTCGTCATCACCGACAGTATCGGCGGCCCGTGGCTCGTCCACACGTTCACGGCCGTCACATCCCGCCGCCGGCTGACGATCAATTGGGAGCACGACCGCTACCGGTGGACGCCGGCGCCGAAGGTGAAGCGCTTCTCCAATCGGGTCGCCTGGCTGGACAGCGTGCTGCACGCAACCGGCCATCTCGCGCCCGCCATGCCCGCCCCGGCCGGCCTCCAGCTCCAGGACCGGGAGAATTCAGGATGACGGGGGAGTCAATGGAATCTGGAATCAAGGCCGGCGACAGGCTGCCCATGGCAATCAGCCCTTGGATTCGAGGGGTCGTCGAGCACGGAGACGCACGCGGGCGCACGATCGGCTTGCCCACCGCCAACATTCCTCCGACCGGGAGATCCGGCACGGGTCTGGGCCGGAACGGTCCAGGTGGGGTTGGCCCAGGAAGATAGGCCCTACGCGACTGCTGTCTCTGTGGGGCGCCGCCCGACGTACACCCGCTAGAGAGTGCGCCTGCTCGAGGCCCATCTCCTCGAGTTCACCGGGGACCTGTACGGGCACACCGTCCTGGTCTCTCTCAACATCCTGATCCGCCACCCGCGCAGCGTTCCGGGGCACCGACGAGCTGGTGGCCCAGGTCGAGGAGGATGTCCATTTCGTCCATTCCTGGTGCCGGGACGGTTGGGAGAGGCGGTCGAGGCTGGGAGAGAAATAAGGAGCCAGACGCTCCCACCTATCACTTGGTTGAAAGGCAGCGCGCTCATCGGTGCAATGAAAGTGCCGCTGCCCGTGAGGCCCCGCACTCGCAACGGCCAAGCCAGAGGCTCGTCAGTGCCCGCGTTCGAAATGCCAATGCCTGCTCAGGCGGCACCGACGAAAGGTTCTAAGACATGCCGGGTCCCAACCGCCCCTTGGCATACAACTTCTTCATGATGGACACCCCCTCGCATATCTCGCAGGGAATGTGGAGGCACCCGGAGTCCCGCGCCACCGAGTACAACGAGCTCGGCTCCATCGTTAACTCCCGAAAAGGCCCAAACCCGTGGAAGATTCTGCCCTGCCCGTCATGCCGTGGAAATGCCTCTACGACCTGGACCTCACGGACCTCCAGGCCCCCGCACGGATCGAAAGCATCACCGAGGTCCCGGCCGACGGCGACCGTGGCGCCTACGCCGAAGTCCGCGGCTACGCCGCCCCCGCGGTCGGTTTCGCCATCCGCCTGCCCCTGAACTCCTGGAACGGCCGCTTCCTAATGCGAGGACAGGGTGGGTACGGGGGGCGGGTCTCGTTCGACCTCTGGAAGAGCGCCCCCGAAAACACTGCGCGCCTACTGGGCGGCGAATTCGCCATCGCAGTCCACGACGGCGGCCATCGCTCCTCCGAACGGCACGAGGCGGACGGCCTGTGGGCCCTGGGCAACCCCCGGCAATCGCGGACATGGCCTACCAGGGAGGACACAAGGTCGTCCTCGTGGCGAAGGCGATCATCGAAGCCGTTCTACGGGATGCCCCCGCACCACTCGTACTTCGTGGGCTGCTCCGCCGCCGGGCGGGCCGCACTCCAGCACGCCCAGCGGTACCCGGAGGACTTCGACGGGATCGCCGCCGAAGCTCCCAACATCGACATGGTCAGCACGAACACGTTCTGGCATGCTTGGAACACCCGGGCCAACGCCGACAGCGAGGGCAGGCCGATCCTGACCGCCGACAGGATCGGCATCCTGCACCACGCGGTCCTGGACGCAGCGACCACCTCAGGGGCCTCCGACGGGGAGATCGTCCTCGACCCCCGACTCGTGGCCTTCGACCCTTGGAGCCTGGTCGAGAAGGGCCAGCTCACCCCCGAGCAGGCCCAGGCGGCGGCCCGGCTCTATGCAGGGCCCGCTGACGAGGACGGCCAGCCCCTCTCGGCAGGCGGCCTCGTCCTCGGTTCGGAGCCGGCATGGATCGGGAACGCCGTGCCGGCCGACGGGGAGACCATCACCGAGGCCAACAGCATGGACTACCGCTACTCGGTGGACTTCCCCCAGTACATGGCCACACTCGAAGCTCCCACCGGCATCACCAAACCAGAACATGCACTTCGACGGCCACACCTTCGATCAGCTGGACGAGCTCTCCGGCTGGTGGGACCCCACCAACCCGGACCTCTCGGCCTTCCGGGAGAGAGGCGGAAGGCTCCTGATCTGGCAGGGCTGGGCAGATCCCTCGGTCTCCCCCTACGCGACCCTGAACTACTGCCACGCCGTGCGCGACTTCATGGGTGCCCGAGCCGAAGACGTGCTCGCGCTGTTCATGGTCCCGGGGGCGAACCACTGCGGCTACGGGCCCACCACCGTGCAGGCGGACTACCTCACCCCCCTGATCTCCTGGGTGGAACGCGGCGAACGGCCCGAGGAAGTGACCGCAGAATACGAAGGGGTCGTACCTGGCCACCCGCACCGCAGGAGCATCCCACGCCACAGGCCCACCGTTCCCACACTCCTCCGGCGACCGCCGGGAACCGTCGCCGAGCAATTCCCCTGGGCAGGTCTCCACCACTACACCCCAGAGCACACCTCCTGGTACGGCGGCACCTTCGATCCCGCAAACCCGGCCAGCCAGTCACCCCGGCAGCCCACCGCCCCAAGCAATGCCGACACAGCCGAGGCGGGCCCATGGCCTTCCTGACGGGCGGGACGCGCACGGCAGACCGGAGCCCCTGCCGGCCACAGTCCGCCCACCCAACTCCCCACAGCGAGCAGGCGGCCGGCTGCCCACCGAAGGGACAGACAGCCAATGCCTCTTGACCCACAGATCAGGGACATCATCCGCAGATGCAACGAGTGGGACACCTTGCACGGACCCTCGCGGAGCGTCGAGGACGAACGCCGCAGGATCGCCGGCATCCGGGCCTCCGTCTGGAAGCCCGAGATGCTGCCCGTCAGGAGCATCGAGAACATCTCCGTCCCCGGGGCAGAGGGCCCGATCGCGGTGCGCGTATACCGCCCCGAGCAGGACGGACCCGTGCCGACCGTCGTCTACCTCCATGGCGGCGGCTGGAGCGTGGGCGGCCTCGACTCCCACGAGACCCACGCGCGGCGGATTGCCAACAGGGCAGGGGCCGTCGTCGTGGCCGTCGACTATCGGCTGGCGCCAGAACACAGGTTCCCGGCCGGCTACGAGGACTGCGTCGCCGCCTACCGCTGGGCCCTCGACCACATCGGTGACCTCGGCGGGGACTTGGCTCGCCTGGGCGTCGCCGGGGACAGCGCCGGAGGCAACCTCGCCGCTGCCGTGGCCCTGCTCGCCCGCGACGAGGGCCTGCCGCTGGCCGCCCAGCTGCTGATCTACCCTGCCACCGACATGACAACCGTCTACCCGTCCATGCGGAAACTCGCCTCCGGATACTTCCTGGCCATCGACCCTGAAGCGGAGCAAGGAGCCGGCTACCTGAGCTCCCCAGACCAGCGCAGCGACCCGAGGGCCTCACCCCTGCTGGCTGATCTGACCGGCGTCGCCCCGGCCGTCGTCGTCGTCGCAGAATTCGACCCGATCAAGGACCAGGGCATAGCCTTCGCCGAAAAGCTGCAGGAGGCCGGGACTACTGTCATCTACAGGCATTTCCCCGGACTCATCCACTCCTTCGCCAGCATCGGGGCGTCTCGCGCGGCCGTCGAGGCATCCAACACGTTCTGCGAAGACCTCGCCGTCCTGCTCAACCGAAGACCAGTGCCCCGACCCGCGGCTAATGCTCCGTCTGGCCAGGGGCGCACGAGCGGAGGTTTGTGATCAATATGGGGCAAGAACCACGTCCGGGGATACAGCCATGAGAGCTGTGATCCTCACCGACAGCGGACTGGCCGCTGCCCACGGCCTGCCTGAACCCCTCCTCGAGCCCGGCAGCGTGTTGGTCCGCGTGCTGGGGGTGGGTGTCTGCGGCACCGATCTGGCGGTCGCCTCGGGCCGGCGAGAGGTTCCCAGCCACCCCTGGGTGATGGGCCATGAGGCCGCAGGAAGGGTGCTCGAAGCGGGAGAGGGAGTCACAGGCATCGACGTGGGCGATCTGGTCGCCTTGGAACCGAACTACGTCGACCGGACCTGCCCGGCGTGCCGGAACGGCACCACCGCAGCATGCGCGAATCGGCGCAGCGCGGGGATCACCGTCCCGGGCTACATGGCCGAAATCGTGAGCGTTCCGCAGGAATTCGTCTGGAAGGCCCCCTCGGGGACGAGCGTCGAGGACCTGCTCTGCATTGAGCCGCTCTCGGTGGCAGCAGCGGCGATTCGCCGCTCCGGCATCGGTGCCGGAGCTACGCCGCTGGTGCTCGGCGCCGGCGCGCAGGGCCTCTTCGCCGTTCAAGTTCTCTGCGCCCGAGGCTTCCAACCCCGCGTCGTCGACTTGCAGCAAAGCCGTGTCCAGCTAGCGCTCGAACTCGGCGCCCGCTGGCCAAGCGACCACGAGACCTTCACCCACATCTTCGACACCACCGGGGCGGCCGCGGCCCTGGACTCCGCCCTCTCCCGCCTGACACGTCCAGGAACGGTCACCATCGTCGGAGAAAGCGCGGAACCATCCGGGCTGAGTAGCCAGGAGATCGTCCACCGCCAGTTGACCATCCACGGCTCGTTCATCTACGACCATCCCCACGACTTCGCCGAGAGCATGCGACTCGTTGCCGACGGAACGATCAAACCTTCCCGGATTCTTCGGCACCGTTCTCTCCTTGACCATGCCGCATCCGCCATCTGGGAATCACCCCAAAAGACTGGGAAGACGTGGATCGACTTCACAGCAGCCAGGGCCGCAGGGCCCTCCTGCCGAGAGGGTTCCCGCCAAAGCCATACGCGTTGAGCCCAATCGGGAGCGGGTGGAGTCGCTTCTTGATCGCTTCGCTGCACCGAGTGCACCCCAACGCACCGATGCCTGGCGCCGACGGGATGTGCGGGCGATACGGTCCTTGCCGGCTCTTTTGCCACGGTCCCTTCCGAGGGTCTAGACGAAGTGCACCACTGCCTCAACCCGTATTCTGATCGACGACCAACCCAGAGGCGCTATCAAATTAGGCAGTTTCGGCTGCGGCGCAAATCGCAGAGATCGGCGGGCCACTTGGAAGACTCCTGAGTGGGCCGCCGATCTCTCGCGTATGAGGCCCGGTTCTTCCACCCAGACCTATTTCTCACAGGGACGACTCTAGAAGTCCCAGTCCTCATCCTCCGTATTCACGGCCTTCCCGATCACGTAGCTCGAACCAGACCCCGAGAAGAAGTCGTGGTTCTCGTCCGCGTTCGGTGAGAGCGCCGAGAGGATGGCCGGGTTCACGTCCGTGACCGACGACGGGAACATGGCCTCGTAGCCGAGGTTCATGAGCGCCTTGTTCGCGTTGTAGTGCAGGAACTTCTTGACGTCCTCGGACAGCCCGACAGGGTCGTAGAGGTCGTGCGTGTACTGGACCTCGTTCTCATAGAGCTCGAAGAGCAGCTCGAACGTGTAGTCCTTGAGCTCCTGGCGCTTCTCCTCGGAGACCTTCTCGAGGCCCTTCTGGAACTTGTAGCCGATGTAGTAGCCGTGAACGGCCTCGTCGCGGATGATGAGGCGAATGAGGTCGGCCGTGTTCGTGAGCTTCGCCCGAGACGACCAGTACATCGGCAGGTAGAAGCCCGAGTAGAACAGGAAGCTCTCAAGCAGGGTGGAGGCGACCTTCCGCTTGAGCGGCTCGTCGCCACGGTAGTAGTCCATGACGATGTGCGCCTTGCGCTGCAGGTTCTCGTTCTCGAGGCTCCAGCGGAACGCGTCGTCGATTTCCTTGGTCGAGCAGAGCGTCGAGAAGATCGACGAGTAGCTCTTGGCGTGGACGGACTCCATGAACGCGATGTTCGTGTAGACGGCTTCCTCGTGCGGCGTGACCGCATCGGGGATGAGGCTCACGGCGCCCACTGTGCCCTGGATCGTGTCGAGCAGGGTGAGGCCCGTGAACACGCGCATGGTGAGCTGCTGCTCCTGCGGCGTCAGCGTCGCCCACGACTGGACGTCGTTCGAGAGCGGCACCTTCTCAGGCAGCCAGAAGTTGTTCACGAGGCGGTTCCACACCTCGACGTCCTTCTCATCCTGGATGCGGTTCCAGTTGATCGCCTGGACGTGGTCGAGGAGCTTGAGCTTCTCGGGAGTCATCGGGGGTCCTTTCCTACGAAGCTCGAATCGACTTTCACAGCATGCACGAGACGCACCCCTCCACCTCGGTACCCTCGAGGGCGAGCTGGCGGATCCGGATGTAGTAGAGCGTCTTGATGCCCTTGCGCCACGCGTAGATCTGCGCCTTGTTCACGTCGCGCGTTGTCGCCGTGTCCTTGAAGAACAGCGTGAGCGAGAGGCCTTGGTCCACGTGCTGCGTGGCGGCCGCGTACGTGTCGATGATCTTCTCGTAGCCGATCTCATACGCGTCCTGGTAGTACTCGAGGTTCTCGTTCGTGAGGTAAGGGGCCGGGTAGTAGACCCGCCCGATCTTGCCTTCCTTGCGGATCTCGATCTTCGACGCGACGGGGTGGATCGAGGATGTGGAGTTGTTGATGTAGCTGATCGAGCCTGTCGGCGGGACGGCCTGAAGGTTCTGGTTGTAGATGCCGTGCTCCATCACCGAGGCCTTGAGCGCACGCCAGTCGTCCTGAGTGGGAATGTGCACCTTGGCATCCGCGAAGAGCTGGCGCACCTTGTCGGTCTGAGGCGCCCACTCCTGCTCGGTGTACTTGTCGAAGAACTCCCCCGACGCGTACTTCGACTTCTCGAAGCCGCCGAATGCCTGACCGTGCTCCTGCGCGAGCAGGTTGGAGGCCCGCAGCGCGTGGAACAGCACGGTGTAGAAGTAGATGTTCGTGAAGTCGAGGCCCTCTTCAGACCCGTAGTGCACCCGCTCCCGCGCGAGGTACCCATGCAGATTCATCTGGCCCAGGCCGATCGCGTGCGACTTCGCATTGCCCTCAGCGATGGACGGTACCGACTGGATGTCACTCATGTCCGAAACGGCGGACAGCGCGCGGATGGCCGTCTCGATTGAGCGCCCGAAGTCGCCCGAGTCCATCGTCTTGGCGATGTTCATCGAACCGAGGTTGCAGGAGATGTCCTTGCCCACCTGGGCATACGTGAGGTCCTCGTTGTACAACGACGGCGAGGACACTTGGAGGATCTCGGAGCACAGGTTGCTCATGGTCACCTTGCCGGCGACCGGGTTGGCCCGGTTCACCGTGTCCTCGAACATGATGTACGGGTAGCCGGACTCGAACTGGATCTCGGCGAGGGTCTGGAAGAACTCGCGCGCATTGATCTTCGTCTTCTTGATCCGCGAGTCGTCGACCATGTCGTAGTACTTCTCGGTGACGGAGACATCCGAGAACGGCACCCCGTAGACGCGCTCCACGTCGTACGGCGAGAACAGGTACATGTCCTCGTTCCGCTTCGCGAGTTCGAATGTGATGTCCGGGATCACGACGCCGAGGGAGAGCGTCTTGATGCGGATCTTCTCGTCGGCGTTCTCGCGCTTCGTGTCGAGGAAGCGGTAGATGTCAGGGTGGTGCGCGTGCAGGTACACCGCGCCAGCGCCCTGGCGTGCGCCGAGCTGGTTCGCGTACGAGAACGAGTCCTCGAGCAGCTTCATGACAGGAATGACGCCGGAGGACTGGTTCTCGATCTGCTTGATCGGCGCGCCGTGCTCGCGGATGTTGGTGAGCGAGAGGGCAACGCCGCCGCCTCGCTTGGAGAGCTGGAGAGCCGAGTTGATGCCGCGCGCGATCGACTCCATGTTGTCTTCGATGCGCAGGAGGAAGCACGAGACGAGCTCGCCGCGCTGCTTCTTCCCGGCGTTGAGGAACGTCGGGGTCGCGGGCTGGAAGCGGCCCGCGATGATCTCGTCCACGAGCTGGGTTGCGAGCTTCTCATCGCCCCGCGCGAGGTGGAGGGCGACCATGCAGACGCGGTCCTCGTAGCGCTCGAGGTAGCGCTTCCCGTCAAAGGTCTTGAGGGTGTACGAGGTGTAGAACTTGAAGGCACCGAGGAACGTCTCGAACCGGAACTTCTTCTTGTACGCGCGACTGAAGAGCTCGCGGATGAAGTTCATCGTGTACTGGTCGAGGGTCTCGCGCTCGTAGTAGTCGTGCTTGACGAGGTACTCGAGCTTCTCGTCCAGGTCGTGGAAGAACACCGTGTTGGTGTTGACGTGGTCGAGGAAGTACTGACGCGCTGCGTACCGGTCGGCCTCGAACTGGATCTTGCCGTCCTCGCCATACAGGTTCAGCATCGCGTTGAGCTCGTGGTAGCCCAAGCCCTTGAATTTCGCGGGCAGTTCCTTGGAGTCTTTTTCCCTGGAATCCACAGCCGCTACCGCGGGTTCTGCGACAGTCGTGTCCAAAATGCGTCCAATCCTTCGGTGACCCGGGCGACGTCGTCCGCCGTGCCCATGAGTTCGAATCGGTAGAGGTGGGGCACCTTGCACTTGACGGCGATGATGTCGCCGGCCGCACAGTAGTTGTCCCCGAAATTCGTGTTGCCCGCACTGATGACCCCTCGGATGAGGGATCGATTCTGCGGGTCGTTGAGAAACCTGATGACCTGCTTCGGCACGGACCCCGCTCCCCCGGTCCCGCCATACGTCGGGACGATCAGCACGAACGGCTCCGTTGCACGGAGCGGCTGGTCGGTGGGGTGGAGCGGGATCCGTTCGGCGTCGAGACCGAGCTTGCCCACAAAGCGATGGGTGTTGCCGGAGACAGAGGAGAAGTAGATGAGTCGACTCGAGACGAGGCGGGGCTCGGGCTGCGCGCCCGGCGCGTCAGCGCCTGTCGCGGCCGTGACCAGAGAGGTCACCTCAGCACCCCCTGCGGGAGACGGACGACGGCGGGTCAGGCCACCGAGGCGGACGAGGACGCCGTCTGGGCGAGCTCTTCGATCTTGTCCGGGCGGAAGCCCGACCAGTGGCCACCGTCGGTCACGACGACGGGAGCCTGCATGTAGCCCATGGCCTTGAGGCGCTCGAGCGCATCCGGGTCCTGGGTGACGTCAACGCTCTGGTAGGCAATGCCCTTCTTGTCCAGCGCACGATAGGTGGCATTGCACTGCACGCACGCGGGCTTCGTGTAGACCGTGACGTTCATGGTTCCTTCCCTCCTGGAAGACTTGCTGGCTTCGGCCCATGTAGGGCCCCCCATATGGCCGGCGGCCTTCCCCAATGGATCGGACTGCCTCGGCGTGACTCGATACTACATGTAGTGGTCGGCGCCGCTGTGAACCCCAAGATGATGTCTTACAAGTATGTCATTCATCACGCAGCGAGTCCACAGTTCCTACACACTTAACGCACCGTCAGAGCCGCGAAATTCCGCCATTCGCGTGACCTTGTCCACAGGGTGTGGAGCGCTGGATGCACACACGCAGAAAGTTCCGTGTCGCCGAACGTCGGCGTGTCGCGCCAAGGATTCCGCGTCAGGTTCCCCGGCGCGTCATGTGCCTTACCCTGAATGCGGACCCCGTGATCGAGAGAGGAGGCGGCCATGGTGAACCCCATCCACCTTCAGACCCTCCTCGAGGTGGTGCGGCAGGGCTCCTTCGCCGCCGCAGCCCACCGTCTGGGATACACGGCCTCTGCTGTCTCCCAGCAGATGGCAGCGCTCGAGCGGGAGACCGGGGTCCAGCTGTTCGTCCGCTCGGCCAAGAGCGTCCTCCCCACGGAGGCCGCCGTCGTCATGACGCGGCACGCGACCAAGGTCCTCACGGACATCGACGCGCTCAAGGCAGCGACGGCGCGCGCCGCCGAAGCAGCGGCACGCCAGCTCCGGCTCGGCATCTTCCCCAGCCTTGCGACGTACGTCCTCCCGGGCGTCCTGAAGAACGAGCGCTGGCGGCACCTCGGCCTCGACCTCCACGTGGCCGTCGCGGAGCCCGGCGAAACGATCCGCGGCCTTCTCGCGGGAGGCGAGCTCGACGTCGTCCTCGTCTACCAGGTGGGTCAGAGCGGGCTCGCGTGGCCGCACACCATGGACCGGCAGTGGATCGGCGACGACCCCTTCTGCGTGGTCCTTCCCGCCTCGTGGGGCATCGCGAGCGGAGCGCAGGTCACCGCGGCACAGCTCGGCGGCATGCCGTGGATCGTCCACCACCCAGGCACAAGCGACGCGGCCGTCATCGACCGCCTCTTCGCGAGCTGCGGGCTCGAGCCACGCGTCGTCGCCTACAGCGACGACTTCAACGCAAGCCTCGGGCTCGCTTCCGCTGGCCTCGGGGCCGCCCTCGTCCCGGAACTCGCCCTCCAGTCGCGGCCGGAGGGGGTCGTCGTCGTCGACGTCCCCGAAATCCGCCTCGCGCGCAACATCTTCGCCCTGCGCCCCGGCGGCAGCACCGACCCCCAGACGGGCCTCTTCCTGGACCTCGTCGCAGAGACGCTCAAGTCCCTCCCGCCCCGCGGACCCGGCGCGGCGCGACGCTGAGCCGTGTCGCGGCGCCCCGGCTCGTCAGCACCGGGACCGTACGCTGGGACCTGTGGCCACTGCGTATATCGGCGTCTCGGGCTGGCGCTACTCAAGCTGGCGCGGCGACTTCTACCCGCACGGCCTCCGCCAGAGGGACGAACTCGCATACGCCGCCGAACGAATGTCCTCCGTCGAGCTCAACGGCTCCTTCTACTCGCTCCAGCGCCCGTCGTCCTATGAAGCCTGGCGCGACGCGACCCCCGAAGGCTTCGTGTTCGCCGTCAAGGGCGGCCGCTTCATCACGCACATGAAACAGCTCCGGGACGTCGAAACGGCGCTCGCCAACTTCTTCGCCTCAGGGGTGCTCGCGCTCGGGGACAAGCTCGGCCCTATCCTGTGGCAGCTTCCTGAGCGGCTGGCCTTCGACGAAGAGACGCTCTCGCGGTTTCTCGGCCTGCTCCCCCGTTCGGCGTCGTCGGCCGCGACCCTCGCGCAGTTGCACGACGACAAGGTGCCGGAACAACGCGCCTTCCTCGAGGTCCTCGCGGAGGTGCCGTTGCGTCACGCGCTCGAGCCGCGGCACGAGAGCTTTGACACCCCGGCCGCGCGCGCGTTCCTCGCGGAGCGGGGGATCTGCACGGTGATCGCGGACAGTGCTGGGCGCTGGCCCGTGCTCCACGACGAGACCGCGGACTTCCGCTACGTACGCCTCCACGGCGAAACCAGGCTCTACGGCGGCGGCTACGCGGAGGCCTCGCTCGACGAGTGGGGCCGGCGAGTGCGGGCTTGGCTCGCCGACGGCTTCGACACCTACGTCTACTTCGACAACGACGCCGACGGGCGCGCGCCCCACGACGCCCTGGGCCTGCTCGCGCGGCTTCCCTGAGAGGACTATGTTTTTCTCATGGAAACGGCAGTCAGCCGGCATTTCGGGGAAGTCGCCCTCGCGCCGGCGGGGCAACGGGTCATCTCGGGCCGCTATGAGCACGACGGCGTGCCGATCCCGCTCGACTTGAGCATCGGCGAGCACGACCGGATCGACGAGGCCTGCCTCCACAAGGTGGACTACCGGCTCCGCTTCCTCCCCGAGCTCATCGACGCGGCCCGCGAACGGATCGTCCAGGATCTCGACGACGACGACTCCCCGGCCGTCGAGTACCGTCACTTCCACTGTCAGAACCTCAGCGACGGCCGGCTCCAGGAGCTGTTCGGCGTCGCCACCAAGGACGAGGTCGACGGCGAACGATTCGTCCAGGCGCTGCGGCTCACCAGGGTCGGGATCTACCCGGGCCAGCCGGAACGCTATTTCGTTCTCGGCTTCACCCTCGGCGAGGGCTTCACCGACGAGGTGCTCCTCGCGGCCGCCGACGAGGACGGCGTCGTCGACGACGAGGTGGAGTGGGACTGACGGGTCGCGTCTGACAGGTCGCGCCCGACGCGAATGAGGGGTCAATGTCCAGGACATTGACCCCTCATTCGTCGAGACCTTCAGGCCGGACCTTCAGGTCCAGCCCCTCAGCGCGAGGGGCCCGAGCGCATCAGGCGTTCGCGGCGAGGACCGCGCGAGCTGCCTTCGCGGCCTCGACCAGGTTCCGCAGCGATGCCTCGGTCTCGGCATAGCCGCGCGTCTTGAGGCCGCAGTCCGGGTTCACCCAGAGCTGGCGCGACGGGACGTGCGCGACAGCCGTCTTGAGCAGTTCCTCGATCTCCTCCTGCGACGGGACGCGGGGCGAGTGGATGTCGTACACGCCCGGACCCACGCCGCGGCCGAACCCGTGCGCCTCGAGGTCGTTGACGACCTCCATGCGGGAACGGGCAGCTTCGATCGAGGTCACGTCGGCGTCGAGGCCGTCGATCGCGTCGATGATCGCCCCGAACTCCGAGTAGCAGAGGTGCGTGTGGATCTGAGTGGCGTCCGCCGCTCCAGCAGTGGCCAGGCGGAAGGACTTGACCGACCAGTCGAGGTAGGCAGGCTGGTCCGCGCGACGGAGCGGGAGCAGCTCGCGCAGGGCTGGCTCGTCGACCTGGATGACCTTGATGCCGGCCGTCTCAAGGTCCGCGATCTCGTCGCGGAGGGCGAGCGCGACCTGGTTGGCGGTCTCGGCGAGCGGCTGGTCGTCGCGGACGAAGGACCACGCGAGGATCGTCACCGGGCCGGTGAGCATGCCCTTGAGCGGCTTCTCGGTGAGGGACTGCGCGTATGTGGCCCACGGCACCGTGATCGGAGCCGGGCGGGAGACGTCGCCCCAGAGGATCGACGGACGGGTGCAACGCGAGCCGTAGGACTGAACCCAGCCGTGGACCGTGACGTCGAAGCCGTCGAGGTTCTCGGCGAAGTACTGCACCATGTCGTTGCGCTCGGGCTCGCCGTGGACCAGCACGTCGAAGCCCAGCTCCTCCTGAAGGTCGATGACGCGCTTGATCTCGTCCTTCATGAGCCGCTCGTACTCGACCGCGTCGATCGCACCCTTGTTGAGTCGGGCACGGGCACCGCGGACCTCGGCGGTCTGCGGGAAGGATCCGATCGTCGTCGTCGGCAGCGGCGGCAGGTGCAGCTCGGCGTCCTGTGCCGCGGCGCGGTCGGAGTAGGCGGAGCGGGAGAAGTCCGCCGGGGCCAGGGCTGCGGTCCGCTCGCGTACCTCGGGACGGCGGACCCCCGCCGCCTCCGCGCGGGACGCGATGCTCCGAGAGGCCTCGTCGATCGCGGCGCGCGCGGACTCCGGCTCGCGGAGGTACGTCGCAAGCGTCACGACCTCGCCGACCTTCTGGTCGGCGAACGCGAGCCAGCTGCGGAGGCCCGCGTCGAGCTGGGTCTCCTCCTCGACGTCGTGCGGGACGTGGAAGGCGGACGTCGACGTCGCCACCGCAACCTCGAACCCGTGCTCCGTGCCCGCGGCGCGCAGCGCATCGAGCTTCGCCGCCGACGCGGCGAGGTCGTTCCGCCAGATGTTGTGGCCGTCGACGAGGCCGGCAACGACCGTCTTGCCACCAAAGCCTGCGAGGTCCTCCCCGGAGGGCAGCTCACCCTTGAAGAGGTCGAGGGCTACCGCTTCGACGCCGGTCGCGGCGACAACGGCCGTCTGCGCGCCGAGGCCACCGTACGGGGCGGAGAGGAGGATGCTGGGGCGCCCCTCGCCGGAGACGGGCACACCCGCGAGGACGCTGTAGGCGCGCTCGACGGCGTCGCTCACCTCGAGGGCGGGAGTGTCGAGGTCGGCCACGAGGGCCGGCTCGTCGAGCTGGACCCACTCGGCTCCGGCGGCGCGGAGGCGGGCGAGGATCGCGGCGTAGACCGGCAGGACGTCGTCGAGGCGGGAAAGGGGGTCGAAGTCCTCGGGCGCGCCGTCGGCCGGCTTGCTCAGGAGCAGGAACGTCACCGGGCCCACGAGATACGGACGCGTGACGAAGCCGTGCGACTTCGCGAAGAGGAACTCTTCGACAACCCGCTCCGAAGAGAGCGAGAACTCGGTGTCGGGGCCGATCTCCGGCACGAGGTAGTGGTAGTTCGTGTCGAACCACTTGGTCATCTCGAGCGGCTGCTGCTCGGCGTTGCCGCGCGCGAGCGTGAAGTAGGCGTCGAGGCCAAGCCGGCCTTCTTCGTCGTGCAGGGCGCCGAAGCGGGCCGGCACAGCGCCCAGGGCGACGGCGGTGTCGAGGACCTGGTCGTAGAACGAGAAGGTGCCCGGAATCGCCGAGGTCTCGCTGAGGCCCAGCTCGGCGAGGCGGCGGAGCGTCGCGAGCTGGATCCCCTCAGCGGCCGCCTCGAGTTCGGCCGTGCTGATCTTGCCCGCCCAATAGGCCTCGAGGGCCTTCTTGAGCTCGCGGCGGCGGCCGATGCGGGGGTAGCCGAGGATGGTGGCGGAGGGAGACGCAGGGGTATGTGCGGTCATGGTCAGTCCTTCTGTTCGAGGTCAGTCTCAGCGGGCCCGGTGGCGGGCGAGGAGGGATGGCCGTGATGGCCGGGGAAGGTTGAGGCGCCCAAGCACGTCCAAGGCGCTCTCGTGCTCGTTGAACGTGTACAGGTGGAGGCCCGGGGCGCCGGCGCCGAGCGCGGCTTCGGCGAGGGCCACCGTGGCCTCGACGCCGATCTTCCGGGCGAGTGCGGCATCATCCCCCACGGAGCGGATCCGGTCCACGAGCCCGCTGTCAGGCTCGACGCCGCTGAGCTCCGAGAGCTTGAGGATGCGCCGAAGACTCGTGAGCGGCATGATGCCCGGGATGATGGGAATCGTCACGCCTGCCCGCCGCGCACGGTGCACGAGCGACGAGTACTGGCTTGGGTGGAAGAACACCTGCGTGATCGCGAAGTCCGCCCCCGAGCGCTGCTTCGCAAGCAGCACCTCGACGTCGTGGGCCTCGCTCGGCGATTCGGGATGCTTGGTCGGGTAGGCCGCGACGCCGATCGCGATCTTGCCCGCCGCGAACTGCGCCGAGCGGCGCAGCTCGATCCGCCGGATGAGCTCGATGAGGTCCTGGGCGTACTGGAGCCCGCCGTCCGGCAGGATTCCATCCTGCGGTCGGTCGCCGCGAAGCGCGAGGATGCCCCGCACGCCGCGGTCGAGGAGCTCGTTCACGATCGCGCTCAGCTCGGCCGGCGTGCCTCCCACGCACGTGAGGTGTGCGAGGGGGCGGAGCGTCGTCTCGATCTGGAGCCGGTCCACGAGGTCGAGCGCCTTGGCGTGGTTCGAGCCGCTGGCTCCGTACGTCACCGACACATAGTCCGGATCGGTCCGTTCGAGTTCGCGGATGGTCTTCCAGAGCGTGGCCGACGCCGCATCGCTGCGTGGCGGGAACAGCTCGTAGGAGAGGGCGACAGGGGGCGCGAGAGCGCTTGAGGAGGGTGCCTCAATCAGTGTGGGTGGCGACATTTGCAGACCTTGGATTCCGATACGTGCCGACGGGGCCGGCGAGGAAGGGTATTCAGGAACGCAGGAGGCACAACCCCAAGACGCCGCCGCGGCGGGCGCCCCAAAGGGACCGGCTTCCTGCGGCAAATGTCAGGCCCTCACGGGGGCACCCACATCCCCTCCGAGGGGATCGCTGACACGTTGCAGGAGCAACTTGGCTTAAACCCTACGGAGCCGCTGCGCGTGCTTCAAGCGCTTAGGGCGAACGAACGCCAAATCGCGCGATTGCTACGAAGAAGACCTTGCGTGACGCACCATGACGCGCTGGCTGGCGGAAGCACCGTCGTCGTCCCTCGCGGGGCGTCGGGCGTCTCAGCCCTCGAGGAGGAGGCGCTCCGCGCGCGGGGCGAGTGCGCGCTCGAGGACGAGGCACGCCGCACCCACCGCGCCGACATCCTCGCCGAGCCGCGTCCCTGACAGGCCAACCCGGCGGATGCCCCGCGTTGCGAGGAGCTCGTTGATCATGTCGGGCAGCACGTCGAGCACGAAGTCTGCCACCGCGTCCCAGAACGGACCGCCGAAGACCATCCGCTCGACGTCCACGATGTTCCCGACCACCGCCGCAGCCCAGGCCATGCTCCGCGCCGCCTTGCGCATGATCAGAATCGCCCGTTCGTCGCCTTCGTTGACGAGGTCGCAGAGCCGGGCGAAGGCGGCCTGGAAGTCGCGGGCCGTCGGCTTGGCCGGCAGGACCGGGAGCACGCCCGCGACGACGGCCTCGCCCACGATGACGGTGGGTTCGAGCGAACTGCCGATGGTCCCCCGCATGCCGCATCCGTCGCTGCACAGCGGGCCGTCCGGGTCGACGATGATGTGGCCGATCTCGCCCGCGTTGCCGGAGGCGCCGCGGTAGACCTCGCCGTTGAGGACGAGCCCGCAGCCGAGGCCGGTGCCGAGGTAGAAGAACGCGAAGCTGCCGGAGCCGCCGGGGCCGCCCGCCCAGATCTCGGCGACCGCCGCGCCCGTCACATCCTTGTCCACCGTGATCGGCAGGCCCGTGGCGCGATGCATCATCTCGCGAAGAGGCACGTCGACCCATCCGCGCAGGAGCGGCGGTCCCACGACAGCGCCGCGCTCGAGATCGACAGGGCCCGGCGCCGCGACACCGAGCCCAGCAACAAGCGTCCGGTCCACGCCCGAACTGACCAGGAGCTTCTCGACGCATTCGGCGATCGCGTCCACGATCTCCTGCGCATCATGGCTCTGCGGGGTCACGAACGTGTCCTTCACGACGACGGAACCGACCAGATCGAGCAGGACGACCGTGATGAGGGCGGGATCGAGGTGGACGCCCATCGCATACATCCCGCGCGGGTTGAGCCGGAGGATGGTGCGTGGCTTGCCGGGACCGGTGCCTTCCTTGCCCGCCTCCACGATGAGCTTCTGGTCCAGCAGGCGGCGCGAGATGTTCGAGATCGTCTGAGGTGAGAGGCCCACGAGCTGGGCGAGTTCGACGCGGCTGAGACCGGCTTCGGAACGGCGGATGGCATCGAGGATCACCGTCAGGTTGAAGTCCCCCATGCGCGGGAGATTCGTCCCGCGCCGCGGCGCAGGCTGACGTGGATGCTCCGTCACAGGATCCTTCCCGAGTGCTGCGCTATGGCCCCCGTGAGTTAAGTTACCCTGTCGGCCCTCGTGAGCGGCCGATCCGCGCCGGGCAATTCCTTCATTGCGTTATGAGAATCCCTGCAAGGCTAGGGCCGGCGCACCGATCGGGTCACGGTGAACCTCCCCGATTGCCCTTCGACACTCGTGCGGCCAACGGCCGTGCGCAGCCGACGACGGTAGTCCAGATGGGAGTTGTAGACGGTCCAGAGCTCGCCGCCCGGGCGCAGGAGGCGCGCGGCCGCGTCGATGAGCCTGAGGGCGGCACCCGCGTGGACGCTCGCGCCCAGGTGGAACGGCGGGTTGAGGAGGACGACGTCGGCCGAGGCGTCCGGACGGGAGGCGGCGGCGTCGTCGTGCTCGACGACGACTCGGCCCTCGAGGCCGTTCGCCGCGATCGTCGCCCTGGCCGAGCGCACGGCGGCGGCCGAGCGGTCCGTTGCGACGACGACGGCGTCGGGGTGGGCGAGCGAGTAGGCCGCGGCAAGGGCTCCCGTGCCACAGCCGAGGTCGAGAGCCTCCCCGCTCGGCATCCTGCCGAGGAACCCGAGGAGGAAGCGCGTGCCGACGTCGAGCCGTTTCCCGGCGAATACGCCGCCGTGGGCGCAGACGGTGAGCCCGGCGTCGTCGTACGTGGCGCAGACCGGGAACCGCGGGCGCTCGGGCACCGCCTTTGGGACCGAAGCCACGAGCAGGCGGGACTTCCGGACCGCAAGTTCAGCATTGACGACCTCGAAAGAGGCGCCCAGCACATCGTTCATGGCGAGTGTCATGTGCTTCACGCGCCCACCCGCGAGAAGAACGACGTCGGGTGCGGCCCATCGGGCAACGGCGTCGGCGCCCTCTTCGAGCTCCGCGAGGCCCCGGGGCAGCTGCATCAGAACGAGGCGCGCTCCCTCGAGCAGGCCGCTCTCGAGCTCGCAGGGCATCTGGAGATCCGGGAGTCCCAGCTCCTCTGCGTTCCGTCGGAACGCCTCGCGCCCCGTCGCGAGATCCTGATGCACCCGGACGCCGACGAAGCCTGCCGCCGCGAGCCGCAGCGCGATCGCCCCGTAGTTGTCGCCGATGACGGCGATCTCCCTCCCCGTGAGCCCGCGTTCCTCGGCGTCCGCGACACCTCGGTCAGCGATGAGCAGGTCCGTCGCATCCCAGGCTTGGAGGTTCGGGGCCTCGACGTCGGGGTAGCGGCGCAGCCGCTCGTACGGGAAGGCGCCTGCGAGGCCGTCGTCGTCGTGCACCCGATTACTCTAGGCGCGCAGCGACGCAAGGGCGCGCTCGGCCGCGAGGAAGCCTGCCATTCCATGGACTCCGCCGCCCGGCGGGGTCGCCGCGGAGCACAGGAAGACGCCCGGGACGCCCGTCGAATACGGGTCGGCGGCGACGCGCGGCCGGAACACGAGCTGCAGGCCCGAATTGGCGCCCGCACTGATGTCGCCCCCGACGTAGTTGGCATTGTGGGCCTCGGTGGCGGCCACCGAGCGCGTGGACACAGCCCGGATGCAGTCGCGGAAGCCCGGCGCAAACCGTTCGATCTGGGCCGTCACGGCGTCCGTCGCGTCTCCTGGGTAGCCGTTCGGGACGTGCGCGTACGCCCAGACGGGGTGCACGTTCCCGGCGGACCGGCTCGGGTCGGCGAGGTATTGCTGGCCGACGAGCACGAAGGGCCGGGCCGGCATGCGCCCCTGCACCGTCTCGGCCTCGGCCGCGGCAATCTCCTCGATCGTGCCGCCCACATGGACCGTCCCCGCGCGCCGGGCTTCTTCCGCGGCCCACGGCACGCCACCCTCCACGGCGTAGTCGACCTTGAAGGCCGCCGGCCCATAGCGGTACCGCGCATAGCTGCGGGCGACGGCGGCCGGGAGCAGACCTGCGAGGATCGTCGCCGCGGCTGTCGGGGCGACGCAGAGGAGCAGGAGGTCGGAGACGCCGACGTCCTCCGCGCGGCGCACGCGGACCCCGGTCTCGATCGTGCCGCCAAGCTCCCTCAAGCGGGCTGCGAGCGCGTCGGCTATCGCTTGGCTCCCGCCCTCGGCAACGGGCCAGCCAACGGTCTGACCAGCGGCCGTGAGGACGAGACCCACCGAGCTGGTGAACGGACGGCTAAGGTCCGCGAAGGCGTGCGCGGCCACACCCGCGAAGAGTGCCCGGGCCGCGTCGCCGCGCCAGGCCTTGGCCAGGACAGTGGCGGGCAGCGCGGCGAGGGCGCCGAATCGCGCGAGGAGGAGGGGATGACGTGGGACGTGCTGCACCGGGCGCAGGATGTCCTGGACGAGGCGGTCGAAGCCGCGGGCGACGGCGCCTGCTGTCGCCTCCCAAGCCTTCCCGTCCGGTCCGAGAGCGTCGGCGGTCCGGCTCGGATCGCGCCACAGGGCCGCGGCACGCCCGCCGTCGAGCGGGTGGGCCAGTTGGATCTCGGGCCACAGCCATCGCAGGCCGTGGCGCTGAAGATCAAGGCTCGCGAGGTAAGGCGAGGCGATGCCCATGGGGTGGAAGGCCGAGCACTCGTCCGAGATGAGGGTCCCCTCGCCCCCGGGGGCCGGCGTCGTCGTCGAGCGTGTCCCACCCCCGATCGTGGGCTCGGCCTCGAGCACCCTCACGGCTACGCCCGCCTCTGCGAGCCGCACGGCGGCGGCGAGGCCGTTGGGCCCGCTCCCCACGACGACGGCGGTAGTCATGGTCCCATCCTTGCACTTGCCGCGCTCCGGCCTCGGGCCGCCCCGTGAATGCTGGCGCGGGCCGCACCGAGGCGACATCATCGCTAGCATGACGTGGCTGCGAGGCTACGCCGCAAGCTCGCTGCGGCATGACCTGGTCGCGGGCAGTGTCCTCGTGTGCCTCCTCATCCCCGCGGGAATGGCCTACGCCCAGGCAGCCGGCCTCCCTCCAGTCACGGGTCTCTATGCGACTGTCGTTCCGCTCCTCGTCTATGCCGCCCTCGGGCCTTCGCGCCTTCTTGTCCTCGGACCGGATTCGGCGCTCGCGCCGCTCATCGCGGCCGCCGTCCTTCCGTTCGCCGCTGCGGGCAGCCCGCGAGCGGTCGCGCTCTCGGGCCTTCTGGCGATCATCATCGGCGCTGCCCTGCTGCTGGGGGCCGTGCTGCGGCTCGGCGTTCTCACCGGCCTCCTCTCAGGGCCGATCCGGCTTGGCTACCTCGCCGGAATCGCGTTCACGGTCGCTGCGGGACAGCTCTCGATCCTCCTGGGCGCTTCCGCGCACGGGCACTCGCCATGGGAAGAGGTGGCTTCTGCGCTCACCGTGACGGCCCAGGGCGGAACCAACCTCGTGGCCATGGCCCTCGGCGTCGGCTCGCTGCTCCTCATCTGGGTGCCCCGACTCCTCAAGTGGCCCGTGCCGGGCGCCCTGTTCGCCGTCGTGGCTTCCGCCTTGGCAGTGTGGGTGCTGGGGCTCGGGGGCCGGGTCTCGGCTGTCGGAGCTCTGCCTCGCGTGGTCTCAGTGCTCGGGATCGGCCTCGTCTCCCCCGCGGATGTTGCACCGCTTGTCGGCCCGGCGATCGGCATCGCCCTCATCGCCTTCGCCGACACCGGGGTGCTGTCGCGCAGTCTTGCAGCCCGCGAAGGGCGGTCCGTCTCCGGCTCCCGCGAAATGGCGGCCCTTGGCGCGGCCAACGTCGCCTCCGGGCTTCTGGGTGGCTTTCCCGTCTCCGCGAGTTCATCCCGCACCCCAGTCGCGATCGAGTCCGGCGGCCGAACCCAGCTCACGGCCGTCGTCGCGGCGATCCTGGTCGTCGTGTTCGTCCTCGCGGCTCCCGGCGCCACCGCGTTCCTCCCGACGGCAACTCTCGCGGCGGTCGTCATCTCTGCCGCCGCGTCGATTGTCGACCTGCGCTCGATCATCCGGCTGTGGCGGATGAGCCGCGTCGAATCGCTGCTCGCGGTCGCGGCGTTCATCGGGGTCACGACCATCGGCGTGCTGCAAGGGATCATCGTCGCAGTCTCCCTTTCGCTCCTCGACTTCGTGAGACGCGCCTGGGGCCCCTATCGGGCCGAACTCGGCGACCTCCCGGACGTGCCCGGACACCACGACATCTCGAGGCATCCTGAGGCCGAGCGTGTGCCCGGGCTCATCCTCGCGCGCTTCGACGCCCCGCTGTTCTTTGCGAACGGAGCCGTCTTCTCCGCCTTCATCAGGGGGCTCGTCGAGGAGGCCAACCGGCCCGTCACGCATGTGATCGTCGCTGCCGAGCCGATCACGGGCATCGACACGACTGCGCTCGACGAGCTGGTCGTGCTCGACGACTGGCTGGCGGCCCACGGTGTCCAGCTCGTGTTCGCCGAACTCAAAGGGCCTGTGAAGGACCGGCTGCTGCGCTTCAGCTCACGAAGCCGTTTCGGGCCGGATCACTTCTATCCCACGGTGAGCGCCGCGGTCCGGGCCCTGCGGCCAGCGGATGGCGAGCAGGGCAGGCCGGCGGCGAACGACGGCGGCCTCTAGGCGGACGGGCGTCCTGAGTCTGCAGGAGACCGCGGCGAGCGTCCGCGGATGAAGCCCGCGGCCTGTGGAGCGAGGGCCGCGCCGACCTCGTCCGCCGTGCGCTTGACGCCCTTGACGGCGAACGAATGGTCGCCGCCTTCCTGCCACGCAACGGTCGACGTCGGCAGCGTCTCGGCGACGGCGTCGAGGAGTTCACGAGTCGCGAGTATGTCGCGGGTGCCTTGGAGGAAGAGCATGGGCACCCGGAGTCCGTAGAGATGCTCGTCCCGGAGCTTCTCGGGCTTGCCGGCGGGGTGGAGCGGATAGCCCAGGAAGATCAGGCCCGCGGGGTCGATCGCCCCTTCCGCGAGCGCCATTGAAGCCATGCGGCCGCCGAAAGACTTGCCCGCGGCCCACACCGGCTCGCCGTCTGAGCGGCGTCGAGCCTCCTCGAAAGCGGCCGCCCACACGGGGATAGCTCTGGGGGCGCGGTCCGGGAGGCGCTTGCCGGCCTCCATATAGGCGAAGTTGAACCGCAGGGTCGCGATGCCGAGGTCGGCGAGGGCCTCCGCGAAACCCACCATGAACGGGTGGTCCATCCCCGCGCCGGCGCCGTGTGCGACGACGACCGTCGCATCGGGCGACGCGGGGCGGAGCCAGACGCCCGAGACGTCGCCGGAAGGTGTCGGGATCGTGATGCGCTCGCCGCGTTCGCTCATCCCCCTATCCTGCGGCAGTGCGCGCTTCCTCGGGCGCACTGCCGAGGGCGGCGGTGAACGCGGCGGCGCGGGAGGTGATCTCATCCCAGACGCCTGCTTCTACGGCCGACGGCGGCACGACGGACGTCCCGCAGCAGACCGCGAGCGCACCGGCGTCGAGATACGACCGCGCATTGGACGCGTCGATTCCGCCGGAGGGCAGGAGCTTGACGCCCGGGTACGGTCCGCGCAGGTCCTTGAGGAACCCGGGGCCGACCTGGCGGGCCGGGAAGATCTTGACGACGTCGGAGCCGAGATCGAGTGCCTCGGCAACCTCCGAGGGGGTCATGGCTCCCAGGCACACGGGAATGCCCGCGGCGACGGCGACCTCTGCCACGGCTGGCCGGATCCCGGGCGTGACGAGGAACTGGGCGCCCGCATCGACGGCTGCCCGCGCCTGATCAGCCGTGAGCACGGTCCCGACTCCGACCACCGCGCCGTGGTCCCCAGCGTGCTCCACGGCCCGCCGTACGTGCGTGACCACGTCGGGTGTCGTGAAGGTGAGCTCGAGCGCTCGCACACCTCCGGCGGCGAGGGCCCCCGCGAGAGCGGCGGCATCGGGAATGGCGTTGGCCCGGACGACGGCGAGCGTGCGATCCTCGGCGAGCAGGGCGATGAGTTCTTCGGCGGTCATGGGAACGTTCCTCTCGGAGCATCAAGGCAACCCGTTGCGTATTTTGCAATCGCGGTTGCAGATTTTCTCTGTCCCTGTCTAGCATTGCGGAAAAACCGCCGTCAACCACACGGCTGCCCGCGAGCGCAACACCCTGTTACGCAACGCCCTGCTACGAGGAGCTCTGAAATCGACATGCCGACAGCCGTGTGCCTGGGCGAGACCATGGCAATGCTGACCCCCGAACCCGGCGTCGCACTAGACCGTGCCGCCACCCTGCACGTCGGGATCGGCGGCGCCGAATCCAACGTGGCAGTGGGCTTGGCGAGCATGGGACTCGACGCGCACTGGGTGAGCAGGGTCGGGCGGGACGGCTTCGGGGACCGGATCCTCTCCGAGCTCGCAGGCCACGGTGTGGGCCTCTCCGGGGTCGAGATCGACCGCACCCGGCCCACCGGCCTCTACGTCAAGCTCCCCAGGACGGCGACCGCGCCGGCTTCCGTCCTGTACTACCGCGGAGGCTCTGCGGCGTCGGCGATGAGCCCTTCCCTGCTCGATGACCCGCACGTTGCCCCGCTGCTCGCCGAAGCCGCCCTCCTCCACATCAGCGGGATCACGGCCGCGCTGTCCGAGGATTCGCTCGCGCTCCTCGAAGCGGTCCTGAGCCGCCCACGCGCCGGGTGCAAGGTGAGCTTCGACGTCAACTGGCGGCCGACGCTGTGGGAGGGGCGCGACCGGAGCGTCCTGCGCAGTCTCGCAAACCAGGCCGACATTGTGCTCGTCGGCAAGGACGAGGCCGAGCACGCACTGGGGACCGGGGACGAGGCGCAAATCCGGGCACTCCTCCCTGACCCGGAGACCGTCGTCGTCAAGAACGAGGCCACGAGCGCGATTGCGCTCGGCCGAAACGGCGAGCGGCAGGAGGTCCCCTCGCTCACCGTCGATGTCGTCGAGCCCGTGGGCGCCGGAGATGCCTTCGCCGCCGGCTACCTGAGCGGCGTCGTCCTCGGCCTCGACGAGAAGACGAGCCTTCGCCGGGGCCACGTCGCCGCGGCCTGCACGCTCGTCGTTCCCGGCGATCTCGGCCCGCTGCCCGCTCCCGCCATCCTCGACAGGATCCTCACCTGCTCCGACGGGGCTTGGGCCGCCTCCTCCGTTTCGCGCGACGGCTTCGCGCTCGGTGGCGACGCGTTCGACGTCAAAGCTGGGCTGCGGTGAGCCAGAGCCTCCTGCGCGCCCTCGACCTGCTCGACGAGCTCGCCGCCGGTCCCGCGAGCCTCGACGAACTTGCCTCGCGGGCGACCGTCCACAAGACGACGGTCATGCGGCTCCTGCACGACCTCGAGGAGAGGCGGTTCGTCGTGCGCGACGAGCAGCAGCGCTACCGTTTGGGCCGCAAGCTGTTCGCGCTCTCCTCCCTTGCGCTCGAGCAGCGCGGGCTGCGCGCCGTCGCCCACCCCCACCTCGCGCGCCTCAACGAGACGACAGGCCACACGGTCCATCTCGCGGCGTTCGAGGGACCGGATGTCACGTACATCGACAAGCTCGAGTCGCGCCATCCCGTGCGGATGTACTCCCGCATCGGGTTGACTGCCGCCCTGCACGCGGCTGCGGTCTCCAAGGTGCTGCTCGCGGACCTTCCGCGGGAGCGGCGCGCGAGTATCGCCGCGGGGATCGAATACACGGGGTTCACGGAGCGGACGATCACCCAAGCATCGGCGCTACTCGCCGAGCTCGACCGCGTGGCCGCCCAGGGCTGGGCGCTCGATGCCTCTGAGCATGAAGAGTTCGTGCACTGCATCGCCGCGCCCATCCGTGACGCCTCGGGCCGGGTCGTGGCTGCTGCGTCCTGCTCGGTGCCCGTCGTCCTCCTCGACCAGACGGGGCTCCTCGGGCTCCTCCCCGAACTCCTCGCCTGCACGGACGCGATCTCGGACGACCTCGGCTGGGCAGGCCGGGCGAACCGGGCAGGCTGAGCCTCGCGGCTCCTGCCCTTCGGGTGGACCATGGTATTGACTGGTACTATCCGAGCATGCCGGCAGGAAGGCGATGATGACCCTCAGCAATTCCGCGACGGGGCGTGCCGTACTGGATTCCATCGCAAACAGCCAAGTTCCCAAGCACGAGCAGCTCCACGCCATCCTCCTCCGGATGGCGAAGGATGAGCTCGAGCCGGGCGCGCGGGTGCCCAGCGAGCGGACGCTCATGGACCAGTTCGGCGTCAGCCGCATCACCGTTCGGGCGGCCATCGGGCGGCTCGTGAGCGAGGGCCACCTCGTGAGGGTGCCGGGCAAGGGCACCTTCGTCTCAGAGGGCACCGTCCAGTCCACCCTCCATCTGGCCTCGTTCACGCAGGAGATGGAGGCCCAGGGGCACAAGCCCAGCACGATCGTGCTCGAGGCCGCCCAGGCCGTTCCGCCCCCGGCGACCGCAAAGGCCCTAGGGCTCGACCGGTCCGACGAGGCCTATCACATCCGGCGTCTCCGCTTGGCCGACGGCCGCCCCGTGAGCGTCGACGACGCGTGGTACAACGCGTCCCTCGCCCAAGGCCTGCTCGACATCGATCTCACCGGGTCGATCTACCGCGCCCTCGCCGCCGACTTCGGCCACCAGATCGACAGGGCCCGGCAAAGCGTCAAGGCCGAAGGCGCCCCCTCGGACATCGCCGTCCTTCTGGGCGCCGAGATGGGCGCCCCGGTCCTCTACTTCGACCGGATCTCCTTCTCCGGCGAGCGCGCGATCGAGCACGCCCGCTCGTGGTACCGCTCGGACCGCTACGCCCTCACCATGGAGGTCCGGCTCTAGGCAGTCGGTGCCCAGCTGAAGAGGCGATCGCCGGCTTTGATCTCCCCTTCGACGACCCCGGAGGCCGTATCGGCCTTCGAATCGAGGACGACGACGGGGCTCACGAGCGAGTAGCCCGCGGCGACCGCGGGTGCAGGGTCGACCCGCATGACGGGAGAGCCGGCCTCCACGTGGTCCCCTTTCGCGGCGAGGAGCGTGAACCCGTCTCCCCTGAGCTTCACGGTATCGATCCCGACGTGCGTGAGAATCCCCCGTCCGCCGGCGTCTACGACCACGAATGCATGCGGAAGGAGTTTCACGAGCTTTCCTGCCACGGGGGCGACGACGTCGAACGGCTCCGGGGCCGGCTCGACCGCCGCGCCCGAACCGACCATCTGGCCGGCGAAGACGGGGTCGGGGACCTCGTGCAAGGGGACAACCCGGCCGGCGAGGGGCGAGACGACGTCGAGCGAGGGAGCAGTCACAGGAGATCCTCGATGTCCTCGGCGAGTGTGTCCGCCTCAGGGCCGACGATCACCTGAACGGCGGTTCCGGCGGTTAGGACGCCGTGCGCGCCGGCACCCTTGAGCAGGTCCTCCTTGACCCGCGAGGCGTCTTTCACCTCGGTCCGAAGGCGGGTGATGCACGCCTCGATCTCCACGATGTTGTCCGCTCCGCCGAGCCCCTCGATGATCTTCTCTGCCTTCGACATGGCTTTCCTCTCTGTGCCGCGTGTCTGTGCCTCGTGCCGTCCAGCGGGACGGAGGCCCTCCGCCCAACTGGTACTTACCAGATAGTACCGCTCCTTCCGACGGCCCCACAAGACCTGTGGGAATCCAGAAAATTGACCAAGCGTACTGCAATGATGCCGCGATGTGCTTTCGGCGTGTGATTGGATATGTCCAATGGCCTGATTTCCGTTTTTCCCGGGCACGCACCTTACCGCCTTGGGATTTGTTATTCGGCTCCGGAATTATTGGATGGGGAGGAGAACCGCCGCCATGAACAAGGGACGCCGCTTGAGGGCCGCCTCCGTCACCGCGTCGGCCGCCGCCTTGACCGCTGCGATAGCCGCCCCAGCTGCTGCTGCCGCGGACGCCTACACCGTGCGGCCGGGCGACACCCTCAGTGGAATCGCCTCCCGGACAGGCGTGCCGCTCAACACCCTCTTCCAGCTCAACGGCCTCGGCTGGAGCTCGATCATCTACCCCGGCCAGCAGATCCGGCTCGGCGACGGAAGCGGAGCTGCAGCCGCCGCGGCCAGCCCCAGTTCCGCAGGCGTGGCCGCAGCCGCTTCCCCTCAGACCTACACGGTCAAGAGCGGCGACACCCTCTGGGGAATCTCCCAGCGGACAGGCGTCCCGCTCAGCGACCTCTATCAACTCAACGGGCTCGGCTCGACGTCGACCATCTACCCGGGGCAGCGCATCGTGCTCCGTTCCGCGCCTCCCACGCCGGCATCACCAGCAACACCCCAGCCGACGTCGTCGGCCGCCCCCGCGCCGTCGGACGTCAGGGCAGCGACAGCCCCCCAGCCCGCGTGGTCCTCGTCGATGTGGAATGAGACCACCGCGCGGCACAAGACCATGTACGGCATCCAGGAGAAGACGGGAATCCCGCTCGGCACCCTCATGTCGAAGGGCGGCGGCAACACGTCCTCGGGCACCGAAACGGCCGCCCAGATCCAGTCGATCGTGCGGCAGATCGCCGGCAGCATGGGAGTCCCCACTGCACTCGCCCTTGCGATCGCCGAGCAGGAGTCGGGGTTCAGGCAGAACGTGACCTCCTCCGTCGGAGCGATCGGCGTCATGCAGATCATGCCCGCGAATGCCAGTTGGCTCTCGAGCCTTGCGGGGCGCAGCCTCGACCTCAGGAACACGACCGACAACATCACGGCCGGCGTCGCGATGCTCCGCTGGCTCCTCAAGAACGCCGCGAGCCAGGACATCGCGATCGCGGGGTACTACCAAGGCCTCTACGGCGTCCAGGCGTACGGGATGTACCCGGATACGAAGGCCTATGTCGCGCAGGTCAAGGCACGCATGGCGAAGTATTCGTAGGTCGCGCCCCAACGGGCTCAGGCATCGAGGGCTCAGCGGCCCCCCGGCCCCCTTGCGGCGA
>NZ_DAIUJO010000043.1:0-4493 GCF_036848755.1 Sinomonas sp.
GGGAATTCGGCTACTGGGTCTTCGAAGGCGAAGTCCAGCCGGCGCAGCGTCCGTCGTGGAACTACCGCAAAGAAGACGGCGGCGGGATGACCACAGACATGTTCTGCCACTGGAACTACGTCCTCGAAGGGAT
Source organism: Sinomonas sp. (assembly GCF_036848755.1). Classification (NCBI taxonomy): domain Bacteria; kingdom Bacillati; phylum Actinomycetota; class Actinomycetes; order Micrococcales; family Micrococcaceae; genus Sinomonas; species Sinomonas sp. The sequence continues at coordinate 134 of NZ_DAIUJO010000043.1, forward strand.
CATCGGCAAGGTCAAGAGCGTGAACGCGCTGACCGCCACGCACATCCCGACCCGTTGGGACGAGGCGGGCCAGCCGTACGCCGCGACGGCGGACGACGCTTCCTACGGCATCTTCGAACTGGAGACTCCCACCGGGGATGCCGTTGTCGGCCAAATCAACTCGTCGTGGGCCGTCCGCGTCTACCGCGACGAGCTCGTCGAGTTCCAAGTCGATGGAACCCACGGTTCAGCGGTGGCAGGCTTGACCAAGTGCGTGGCCCAGCATCGGGCCCACACCCCGAAGCCCGTCTGGAATCCAGACCTGCCGGTGACCGAGTCGTTCCGGTCGCAGTGGCTGGACGTTCCCGCCAACCAGGATCTGGACAACGGGTTCAAGCTCCAGTGGGAAGAATTCCTCAAGGATGTGGTCGCAGGTCGTGAGCACCGATACGGGCTGCTTTCGGCGGCACGGGGCGTCCAGCTTGCCGAGCTCGGCCTGCGCTCGAACGCCGAGCGTCGCACGATCGACATCCCGGAGATCGTCCTGTGAGCGCCCTCGCGGACGCGCGCCTCGAACTCCTGCTTCCCGCGGCGGGCGGCGCGCTCCGCCGCCACGAACTGGGGCCCTCGCGCGAATGGCGTCGGCCGAGTGCGCCCTTCAGGGCGCGGAAGGCCTACGCTGCGGCCCATGTGGTTCCCCTCGTCGGGGCGGACAACACGCCCGGCGCGCAGGCCTGCCTCGATTGGGACAGCACACTGTCGTTCCGCCGCGAACTCTGGTCGTACGGTCTGGGAGTTGCCGACGCGATGGACACCGCTCAGCGAGGCATGGGTCTCGACTGGGCCGCCACGCGGGAGCTCATCATCCGTGTCGGAGCCGAGGCAAAGGCTGTGGCAGCAAGCCAGCAAGGGGCAACGGCAGGCCTGTCGGTGCGAGACCTCGTCGCCTGCGGAGCGGGTACCGACCAGCTCGAGCTCGAATCGGTCCCCGCGGGACCCGCGGGGGTCGCCATGGCCCTCGAGGCCTACCGCGAGCAGCTGGCGGTGGTCGAGGACGCCGGGCCCAAGGCCATCATCATGGCCTCGAGGGCACTCGCCCGGGCCGCCGTCGGTCCGGACGACTATCTCGGCGTGTACTCGGCTCTGCTCGAGGAGGCCCGGGAACCGGTCGTCCTCCACTGGCTTGGCACGATGTTCGATCCGGCGCTCGAGGGCTACTGGGGGAGCCACGAGATCCCTGCAGCAACCCGCACCTTCCTCGAGCTCGTGCAAGCGCACGCCGACAAGGTCGACGGAGTGAAGGTCTCCCTGCTCGACGCCGCGCACGAGCAGGCACTCCGCGCCGCGCTCCCGCCCGGCGTGAGACTCTACACAGGCGACGACTTCAACTATCCCGAGCTGATCGACGGAGACGGCGAGCGGCATTCAGACGCGCTGCTGGGGATCTTTGCGGCCATCTATCCCGCGGCGTCTGCCGCGCTCCAGTCGTACGACGCGGGGCAGGACGCCGAGGCCCGGTCGATTCTGGACAGCACACGCGAACTGGGCCTCCACATCTTCAGCGCCCCGACGTTCTACTACAAGACGGGTATCGCCTTCGTCTCATGGCTCAACGGGCACCAGCCCGGCTTCCAGATGGTGGGGGGACTCCACTCGGGCCGTTCGGTCGTGCACCTCGCCCGAACATTCGAGCTCGCCGACCGTGCAGGGCTGCTCCGCGACCCCGAACTGGCAGGACGGCGCATGGCTGCCTACCTCGAGGTGAACGGAGTGGCCCAGTGACGGAACATGGGCGCTTGTCGCTCAACAGTGCAACGACCAAGCGTTGGAGCCTGCGGGAAGCCGTCGAAGGGTGCCTGCGGGCCGGGATTCCCGCCATCGCCCCGTGGCGCGACCGCGTGCACGAGGCGGGGCTCGAGGAGGCCGCGGCCATCATCAGGGCAGCAGGGCTCGAGGTGTCGTCATTGTGTCGCGGCGGCTTCCTCACGGCGGCCGACGCTGAGGGGCGTGACGCCGCGCTCGCGGACAACCAGGCTGCGATCCTCGAGGCGTCGACCCTCGGAACTCGAGACCTCTACCTTGTCGTCGGTGGGCTGCCATTGGGCACAAAGGATGTGGTGGCGGCAAGAGCACGGGTGGGCGATCGACTCGCAGAACTGGCCCCGTTCGCTGGGGACCACGGCGTGAGGCTCCTTCTTGAGCCTCTCCACCCCATGTACGCCGCCGACCGCGCCGTCGTCTCCACGCTCGGGCAGGCCCTTGATATGGCGGCGCCCTTCGATCCGGACGATGTCGCCGTCGCGATCGACACGTTCCACGTGTGGTGGGATCCGGAGCTCGCGGAGCAGATCGCGCGCGCGGGCCGGGAAGGCAGGCTCGCGTCCTACCAGGTCTGCGACTTCAATCTCCCCATCGCCGCGGATGCGCTTCTTTCGCGCGGCATGATGGGCGACGGCGTCATCGACTTCCCGACGATCACGGGCTGGGTGCGGGACGCGGGCTACGACGGCTACATCGAAGTCGAGATCTTCAATCAGGAGATCTGGGACACGGACGGCGACAAGACGCTCGCCGTGATGAAGGAACGCTACGAGGAGCTCGTCCTCCCGTACGCGTGATCCGGGCCTCTTCCGGGCCTTGGACAGGGTGGAGCGGATGTGAGTTCGCCCCGCAGAGCCACTAGATTAGACGGCATGGCGGAATTCATCTACACCATGACCAAGGCCCGGAAGGCCGTCGGCGACAAGGTGATCCTCGACGATGTGAGCATGTCGTTCTTCCCCGGTGCCAAGATCGGTGTCGTGGGTCCGAACGGCGCGGGCAAGTCGACCATCCTCAAGATCATGGCGGGGCTCGACACCCCGTCGAACGGCGAGGCCCGGCTCTCCCCGGGCTACAGCGTCGGCATCCTGCTCCAGGAGCCGCCGCTCAATGAGGAGAAGACCGTCCTCGGGAACGTCCAGGAGGGCGTCGGCGAGATCTACTCGAAGATCCAGCGGTTCAACCAGATCTCCGAGGAGATGGCGAACCCTGACGCCGACTACGATTCGCTGCTCGCGGAGATGGGCAAGCTCCAGGAGGCGATCGATACCGCCGACGCGTGGGATCTGGATTCGCAGCTCGAGCAGGCCATGGACGCGCTCCGCTGCCCGCCGCCCGAGGCTGACGTTCGGGTCCTCTCGGGTGGCGAGCGTCGCCGGGTCGCGCTCTGCAAGCTCCTGCTGCAGAAGCCCGACCTCCTGCTGCTCGACGAGCCGACCAACCACCTCGATGCCGAGAGCGTCCAGTGGCTCGAGCAGCATCTCGCGAGCTACCCGGGTGCAGTGCTGGCGGTCACCCACGATCGCTACTTCCTCGACCACGTGGCCGAGTGGATCTGTGAGGTGGACCGCGGCCGGCTCTACCCGTACGAGGGCAACTACTCGACGTACCTCGAGAAGAAGCGGGCCCGTCTCGAAGTGCAGGGAAAGAAGGACGCAAAGCTGGCGAAGCGGCTCGCGGACGAACTCGATTGGGTTCGCTCGAACGCGAAGGGACGCCAGACGAAGTCGAAGGCCCGTCTGGCCCGCTACGAGGAGATGGCGGCCGAGGCAGAGCGCACCCGCAAGCTGGACTTCGAGGAGATCCAGATTCCGCCGGGGCCTCGGCTCGGCCAGATGGTCATCGAAGCCACCAACCTCAAGAAGGGCTTCGGCGACAGGACCCTCATCGAGGGCCTCTCGTTCTCGCTCCCGCGCAACGGCATCGTCGGCGTGATCGGACCGAACGGCGTCGGCAAGACCACCCTGTTCAAGACCATCGTCGGGCTCGAGCCGCTCGATGGCGGCGACCTGAAGGTCGGCGACTCGGTGAAGATCTCCTACGTTGACCAGACGCGCGGGGGTATCGATCCGAACAAGTCGCTGTGGGAGGTCGTCTCGGACGGCCTCGACCACATCCAGGTCGGCCAGGTCGAGATGCCGTCGCGCGCCTATGTCTCCGCGTTCGGCTTCAAGGGGCCCGACCAGCAGAAGAAGGCCGGCGTCCTCTCGGGCGGCGAGCGCAATCGCCTGAATCTCGCGTTGACCCTCAAGCAGGGAGGAAACCTCCTTCTCCTCGACGAGCCGACCAACGACCTGGATGTCGAGACGCTGGCGAGCCTCGAGAACGCCCTCCTCGAGTTCCCCGGCTGCGCCGTCGTCGTCTCCCACGACCGCTGGTTCCTCGACCGCGTCGCCACCCACATCCTTGCCTACGAGGGCACGGACGAGGACGAGTCCAAGTGGTACTGGTTCGAGGGGAACTTCGAGTCGTACGAGCAGAACAAGGTCGAGCGACTCGGCCCCGATGCTGCCGCGCCGCACCGCGTGACGCATCGCAAACTCACCCGCGACTGATGCGC
>NZ_DAIUJO010000043.1:4593-23535 GCF_036848755.1 Sinomonas sp.
ATGCTGCCGCGCCGCACCGCGTGACGCATCGCAAACTCACCCGCGACTGATGCGCTGAGACTGATGCGCTGAGACTGATGCGCTGCGACCGATGGTCGCCTTCCGCAGGCCACGGCCGGGGAAGGCGACCATCGGACGTGTTCACTAGGGCGGCGGGACCGCTAGGGCGGCGGGACCGCTAGGGGAGCGGGATGCGGACCATGCCCTCCTGGCCCACGGTGGCGACGTGCACGCCGTCGCGCGTGAAGATGCGCCCCACACCCAGTCCCCGCGCTCCATGCGCGCTCGGCGACTCCTGCACGTAGAGGAGCCACTCGTCGACTCGCACGGGCCGGTGCCACCACATGGCGTGGTCGAGGCTCGCGATGTTGAGTTCGGGGGTGACCCAGCTGAGGCCGTGACGCCGCAGCACCGGCTCGAGCACCGTGTAGTCGCTCGCATAGGCGAGCGCCGCGCGGTGGACCCGGTCATCGTCGGGCATGGGGCCAAACGTCTTCATCCAGACGGCGTTGCGGGCCACGTGGTCGCCGGACGCCGAGATGTAGAGCGCGGAATCGACGTGGCGAACGTCGAAGGGCCTGTCGAAGGCCCAGTACTGCGCGACGGGATGGTCGATGGATCCGAGCAGATCGGCCGTGCTTGGCAGGGATTCCGGGTCTGGAAGTCCGGCGGGCATCTCGGACTGATGGTCGACGCCCAGTGACTCGGTCTGGAACGACGCAATCATCGACAGGATCGGCACGCCGTCCTGATAGGCGTGGACCTGCCGCGCCGAGAAGGACCGCCCGTCGCGCAGGCGTTCGACGCCGAACGTGATGGACTTGTCAGCATCTCCCGGACGCAGGAAGTAGCCGTGCATCGAGTGCACGACCCGGTCGGCCGGAACGGTCCTCGTCGCCGCCATGAGGCTCTGGGCCAGCACCTGGCCGCCGAAGACGCGGTGCCGCGGTTGCCGCTCGCTGGGCCCCACGAAGATGTCCTTGTCGGTCCGAGCCCCACCGAGGTTGTCGAGGTCGAGGAGGGTCAACAGCGTGTCCGTGGGTCCGGACTGGCGGGCGGGCGACGTCATGCCTCGACACTAGACGCGCCCTGATGAAGCCAACAACCCGACGTGGCGACGCCGGTTCGCGAGCCGAGGCCCGGCGGGGGAAGATGGAAGCATGCCTGCCGCCTACCAATTCCCACTGCAGCTGCGTTTCGGCGATGTGGACTCGTACGGGCACGTCAACAACGTGCGCTTCCTGCAGTTCCTGGAGGACGCCCGCGTCCACTGGCTCCGCGAACCGCTTCCCCGAGGCGAGCAGGACGGCGGCACCGAATCCGGCACGGAATCCACCATGTACGACTTCGTGACGCCCGAGAACTTCACCCTCGTCGGTCGGCACGAGATCGAGTACCTCGCGCCGCTCCTCTACCGGCCGGCTCCGATCGCGGTGAATCTCTGGCTGACGAGACTCGGGGGTTCGAGCTTCGACCTCGGCTACTCCGTTGCCGAGAGGGACGGCAGCACGCTCTACGCCTACGCTGCGACGTCCATGGTGCTCGTGAGCCGTTCGACCGGGCGCCCCGTCCGCGTCCCTCCCGGCCTCCGTGCGGCTTTTGGCCACTACACCGGCCCAGCCGTCCCCTTCCGCAGGCGGCCGCCCCTGCCCGCCGAGGTGCCCGCGGGCGCGCCCGCCCAAGGGGCCGGCGAGGGTTCCTCGCACCTGTCTGTCGGGGGAGGCGCGGCATGAGCGCCGCTGACGTCCAGACCGTCCTTGACCTCGGTGATCGCGAGGCCGTGGCCGATCTCGGCACGTTCATCGCCCGTGCCCGGGCCATCGACTCCGCGGGCGCCATCAGGCTCCAGGCCGTGGGCCCTGTCCTCGCGATGTACGTGTGCGTCCTCCGTCCGCGCATGCTCGGCGAGGAGACTCCGACGGTGCTCGGTATGCGGGCGCTGCCACTCGCGCGTCCGGCCGACGTCGACACGACAGTGCCGATGGCCTCCGTCGCCGACCGTCTCGCGCGCCTTGGCGACGGCGGAACGCTCCTCGACGTCCCGCCGTCGTCCGTCCACGTGCCGTGGGCCGCGGTGACGCCGCCGCGCGGGCCCTGGGCCCGCGTCGGCGAAGTCTCCGCCGAGGTCTTGACGGCAGCAGCGGCGGCTGGAATGGCGGAGGTGGCCGCCAGGGTGCCGGAGCAGCCCGGAGCGGCCATGGTCGACGGCGCGCGCGCCCACGTGTGGGGGAGGGACGTGGACGGCGCGGACGGCCTCCCCGCCGGCGTCGCCTTCGCGGCGGAGGCCCTCGGCTTCCTGCGGCCCGGCGAGACCCTGCCGATCTTCGAGTCGGGCGCGTGGCTTCGGGTCAGTTCGCCCCGCGGCCATGTGCTGTGCCGAGTTCCGGGCAGCAGGAGGGTTCCGGGCAGCAGGAGGTGAGCTGCCCGGCCGGGTCAGTCCTCGAACGTGTTGACGAGGGAGTGGGCCGCGCGCTCGAGGTAGTCCCAGAGCGTGGCGTCGTGGAGCGGGGAGAGGTGCAGTGCGTCCACCCCGGCGCGCATGTGGTGGAGCCACCTGTCGCGGGCCTCGGGGTTGACCTTGAACGGAACGTGCCGCATGCGCAGGCGAGGGTGTCCCCGTTCCTGGCTGTACGTGCTCGGGCCGCCCCAATACTGCTCGAGGAACATCGTGAGTCGGCGCCGCGCGGGGCCCAGGTCCTCCTCGGGATACATCGGCCGCAGCACCGGGTCCTCCGCGACGCCGTCGTAGAACACATCCACGAGCTTGACGAAGGCCTCGTGGCCGCCGATCTCCGCGTAGAAGGTGTTGGCGTAGTCCTCTTGGGCAAACGGGTCGTTGACCTTGAGCAGGTTTCTGCGGGTCAGCCCCTCGCTCTGATTCTCGGTCACTGGCGCGAGCCGTCCTTCCTCATGCTGTCCTCGATCCACGGTAGCCCGTTCCAACCGCAGCCCCTCACTCCGCGGCGCGCTGGCCCTGCGCATCCGGCTTCGTGGCAGCGGGACTGACGCCCTGCCCCGGACCCGTGGTCTGGGCCTGACCCGCGTTCTGGACCTGAGGCGTACCCGGAGCGGGCGTCGCAGCGGCCGCCAGGTAGGAACCCTGGGAACGGTTGCCGACGCGGAGGATCTCGCCGTTCCGCAGGTACCAGATCGCGCCGTCCTCCGCGCGGACCCGCGTGATGCGCAGGCCGACGCTCTCGACCGTCCCGACGACCTCCCCGGCGCCGAGCTCGATGACGTCGCCGATGCCGAACTGGTCCTCGAGCGTCAGGAAGATCCCGGAGAGGAAATCGCGGATGAGCTGCTGGGCGCCGAACGCGACGGCGACGCCGAGGATGCCGACGCTGGTCAGGAGCGGGGCGATGTCGACGCCGAATGCCTTGAGCACATAGATGAGGACGATCGTCGTGATGACCACGACGACCACCGAGTTCAGGAGCGACCCGATCGTCTTGGCGCGCTGGGCCCGCCGCTCCGAGTCGAGTGCACGGAGCGCAGGAGCCGCCCACCGGAAGAGGCGGCGCTTCGTGAGCTGTGAGCCTGCGAGGACCCGCTTGACGACTTGACGGATGAGGAATGACGCCACGAGCCACACGATCAGGCCGACGCCGATGGCGATCGCCACCTGCAGGAGGGTGGAGTTGAACGTATTCACGGCCGTGTTGAGCTCGGCGGCCGTGAGGTGCGGCATGGGCGATCCCGTCGACGACGGCGTGGGGCTGGGTGTGGGGGTGGGCGAAGCCGTGGCGGTGGGTGCGGTCAGGGGCATACGCAGAGCGAACTGCACAGTCCGAGTGCCTCCTCAGCTGGGGGAAGTGGTGCTTTTCCACCCTACCGAGGTTTGCTGGACGTCAGGGAAACGAGGGTTCGGCGTGGACCGGAAAGTTCACAGAGCGCGCGATGAAGCACAGGTGGTGGGCCTCCTCGTGCAGCGCGTCCGCGAGTTCGCGCTGGCCTTCGTCCGCTAGCTCCACCCTCGGGTGCAGTGCAGCTTCCGTGAATTCCCCGCTCCCGTCCCGATTGAGGCGCATGGTCCCCTGGGCGGAGTCGGTGTATCCGGTCACCACGACGCCATGGGTCACCGCCACGTGGAGGTACGAGAGCATGTGGCACTGCGCGAGAGCCGTCAGCAGCAGCTGCTCGGGATTGAAGCGATCTCTGTCTCCTCGGAAGGTGGGGTCGGCGGAGCCGGGCAGGACGGGCAGGCCCGGGAGGGCGATGTCGTGCTCTCGCCCATACTCCCGGTACCCGGACGTCCCCGTGCCGCGATTGCCGGTCCACGTGACGGTGACGCTGTAGTGGTGCTCGCCCAGGGCCATGGCTCGAGGCTACCGGTCGGCGGCCTGCGCGCGCAGGGCCCGGGCCACGCCGTCGCGGTTCTCGAGCATCATGCGGCGCAGGGCGCCTTGATCCTCGCCCAATCCGGAGATGAAGGCATCCGTTCGGTCGAGCGTCGATTCGGTCGTCTGCCGGGCTGGGTAGAGGCCGACGACGATCTGCTGGGCGAGCGCGTGGGTCCGGTCGGCGACGATGCGGGGGACGGCGTCGAAGTACTTCTCCGCGTACGGCTCGATGAGGCGAGCGTCGTGAACGCGGACGAAGCCGTTGACGGCCGCCTGCTGGACTGCATTCGAGAGCTCTCCGGTCTCCACGATCTTGTGCCACGCCTCAGCCTTGGAGGCGGCCGTGGGGAGCGCGGCCTTCGCGAGCGCGGCGGCGCACTGCCCGGTCGAGGTGTTGTCGTGGGCGAGCTCGTCGTCAATCCGATCGGCGCCGATCCGGCCGCCCGCTGCGAGCGACGCGAGGAGTTCCCACCGGAGGTCCTGGTCGACCTCGAGCCCCGGGACCGAGAGCGATCCGTCGAGCAGTCCGGCGACGCACTCGAGATGCTCGGCGGAGGCGGCGAGCCCGGAGAACGCCTTGACGAACTGAAGCTGCGAGTCCGAGCCGCCTGCCGCATCGAGGGCGAGGGCCCAGAGGCGGTCTGCGGTCGAGCGCTTGGTCTCGGCCTGGGCGGTGGGGGAGACGTAGAAGTCGAGGGTGGTGGCGAGCTGGCGCAGAAGGGTCTGTACGACCGACGAGTCGGTCTCTGCGCCGATGTTGGCCAGCACGAGGTCGACGTAGGCGCGGGCCGGCGTCTCCGCATCCCGAGCCCCGTCCCAGGCCGAGCCCCACACGAGGGTCCGCGGGAGGCTTTCGGCGATGTCGCGCAGATGGGCCGTGGCCGTTGCGAGTGAGGCAGGATCGAGCCGGACCTTCGCATAGGCGAGGTCGTCGTCGTTGAGCAGGATCAGCTCGGGGCGACGCGTGCCCACGAGTGCCGGAACCTCGGTGAGGGCGCCCTCGACGTCGAGCTCTTCGCGGCGCGTCCGGATGAGCCGGCCTTCGCCGTCCCGGTCGTAGAAGCCGATGGCGAGGCGGTGCGGCCTGAGGGTGGGTTGGGTGTCGGCAGCGCTCTGCTGGACGCCGAATCGCGTGATGACGCCCTCGCCGTCGGTCTCGACGAGGGGCGCGAGCGTGTTGACCCCCGCGGTCTCGAGCCACAGGGCGGCCCAGGAGGAGAGGTCTCGGCCGCTGGCCTCTTCGAGCTCCGTGAGGAGGTCCGCGAGGACCGTGTTGCCCCACGCGTGCTTCGCGAAGTAGCTGCGGACTCCGGCCATGAACTGCTCCTGGCCTACCCACGAGACGAGCTGCTTGAGCACCGAGGCGCCTTTCGCGTACGTGATGCCGTCGAAGTTGACCTCCACATCGGCGAGATCGCTGATGTCCGCGAAGATGGGGTGGGTCGTCGGGAGCTGGTCCTGCCGGTAGGCCCATGATTTCTCGACCGAGGCGAACGTGGTCCACGCGTGTCCGAAGTCCGGCGTGTGTGCCGCCGCGAGGTGGGACATGTACTCCGCGAAGGACTCATTGAGCCAGAGGTCGTCCCACCAGCGCATCGTGACGTAGTCGCCGAACCACATGTGGGCGAGCTCGTGCAGCACGGTGATGGCCCGGCGCTCGACTGTCGCCTGGGTGGGCTTCGACCGGAAGATGTAGCTCTCGAGGATCGTGACGGCGCCCGCGTTCTCCATTGCGCCCGCGTTGAACTCGGGCACGAAGAGCTGATCGTACTTCTCGAACGGGTACTCGCAGCCGAACTGCTCCTCGAAGAACGCGAAGCCGCGTTTCGTGGTCTCGAAGATGTTCTCGGCGTCGAGATACTGCATCAGCGACTTGCGCGCGAAGATGGCCAGCGGGATGGGCCGACCGGCCGAGTTGACGAACTCGTCGTGAACGGACTGGTACGGGCCCGCGATGAGGGCCGTGACGTAGCTGGAGAGCCGCGGGGTGGAGGCGAAGCGCCACAGCGAACGGGCCGCGCCGTCCCCGGCCGGGGCAATGCTCTCCGGTTCCGGGGTGGGGGAGTTGGAAACGATCGCCCAGTGCGACGGCGCCGTGACGGTGAAGCTGAAGCTCGCCTTGAGGTCCGGCTGCTCGAAGACAGCGAACATGCGCCGTGAGTCCGGGACCTCGAACTGCGTGTACAGGTACACCTCGCCGTCGACCGGGTCGACGAAGCGGTGCAGCCCCTCGCCAGTGTTCATGTAGCGTGCGTCGGCGTCCACGACGAGGACGTTGTGCGCGTCGAGGCCCGGGAGCTGGATCCTGACCCCGTCCGACAATTCGGCCGGCTCGAGTTCGCGACCGTTCAGCGTCAGGGAGCGGACAGAGTCTGTGATGGCGTCGATGAACGTGCTGGAGCCGGGAACAGCGTCGAAGACGACCGTCGTCCGTGACCCGAAGACGCGTTCCCCTCGGGTGAGGTCGAGTTCGACCGCGTAGCTCTCGACCCTGAGCACGGTCTTCCCTCGCTCGATGGCCTCGGATCGGGTCAGGTTCGTCCCTGGCATGCGCGCCTCCTCGCACTAACGTCCCGGCGCTGTGGCGCGCCGCACATATTTGAAATTATTCTTTCAGTTCCCGGCCCCGTGCAAGTAGGCGCTCGCGTGTGACACGCGCAGCGAGCCCTGCGCTAGCGTGGTGGCATGGCTGAGACGGAGGGGCGCTGGGACCACAAGGCCGTCCGATTCGCGATCGGCTACCCGATCCTCCTCGCCGCCGGATTCCTCCTCGCCGCGTTCACGTTCAGGGGCCAGGTTCCCGAGCCCGTGGCCTGGCTGTGGGACGCCGGGGGCGGCCGCTCCTTCGTCCCCTTCTGGGCCTACCTGCTGGGCGGGGCGGGACTCGTCGCCGTCATCGGCGTCCTCCTCTGCCTGCAGGCGGGCCTCCAGACCAGGCCGCCCATCTCTCGGAAGGTCTTCATGGCCGGCGGCGTCGGGATGTCCATGTTCCTCGTGACTGTTCTCGCGGCCGGCCTCATCGGCCAGGTGGGGGCCAAGGACGCCCGGGACACGCACCCAGACCCCATCGTCCTCGCCTCGGGGAGCGGCGCGACGCTGGCGCTCGCGGTCGTCATGTTCATGATCTTCAAGCCGGACGAGCAGTGGAGCCCGCGGGATGAGGAGGCGCTCCTCGAAGTCCTGGATCCCGAGCGGGTCCGGAACACGTTCGTCTTCTGGGCCCACGCCCGCTCGTCGGTGTTCGTCATGCTTGCCGTCGTCGGCATCAACCTCTCGCTCCTCATGCTCCTCGTCTCGCCCTGGATCTCCGCCGTCATCACCCTCGCGTGCCTCGTGATCGCGTCGATGCTGACTCTCCGCGTGAGCGTCGAACCCGAGGAGGTGACGCTCGCGTTCGCGGGCATCCTGCGCGTCGCGCGGATCAGCCCCGCCCGCGTCCTGCGCGCCGGGGCAGGCGCGGTCTCAGCGCGCTCCTACGGAGGGTGGGGCTACCGGAAGCGAGGCAAGCTCGTCACGGCCCTCGTCGCCAGCGGGCAGGCCGTCGACGTGCTCTGCCGCGACGGCGCCCGCTACGTGTTCTCCGCGAAGGACCCGGCGCTCGCCGAACACGTCGCGGAAGTGCTCGGCGGCCCCGCGGCAAAGTAGGCTTGACGCGCCCCACCCTGACTCGAGAGGAACTCCGCCGTGACCAAGCCCCGCGTCCACATCGCCACCGATCACGCTGGGATGGAACTGAGCTCGCATCTCGTGAGCCACCTCGGCGGACAGGGCTACGAGGTGGTCGACCATGGTCCCCGCGAATACGACCCCCTCGACGACTACCCGGCGTTCTGCATCCGGGCCGCGCTCGCCGTCGTCGCGGATCAGGAGGCTGGCATCCACGCGCTAGGGATCGTGCTCGGCGGCTCCGGCAACGGCGAGCAGATCGCGGCGAACAAGGTCAGGGGCGTCCGTGCGGCCCTCGCCTGGAACCTCGATACGGCTCGACTCGCGCGCGAGCACAACGACGCGAACGTCATCGCCGTCGGGGGCCGCCAGCACAGCGTCGAGGAGGCCACCGGCCTCATCGAGGCGTTCCTCGCCGAGCCGTTCAGCCACGACGAGCGTCACGTGCGCCGCATCGGGAAGATCGCGGTCTACGAGACCACGGGCGAGATCGTGGACTGAGGGTCGTGCCCGAGGGTCATTCCATTCATCGCCTCGCCCGCCAGTTCGACGACGTCTTCGCGGGCGAGCGGCTCACCGTCACGAGCCCTCAAGGCCGCTTCGCCGACGGGGCAGCCCTCCTTGACGGCCGCGTCCTCGAGTCTGCCCGTGCGCACGGCAAGCAGCTCTTCCTCCGGTTCGAGGGCTCGCTGTACCTCCACGTGCACCTCGGGCTCTACGGCGCGTGGGATTTCGGTGGGGATGCCACTTTCCGCGGTGCTTCGAGCATCGGCGCGCCTCGGCGCGTCGGCGAGCGCGAGCTTGCGGAGGACGACGCCGGGACGGCCTACGCGGGGCCGCCCGCTCCCGTCGGGGCCGTCCGAGTGCGGCTCGCGTCCGAGCATGGGTGGGCTGACCTCCGCGGAGCGACCGTGTGCTCGGTGGCAACCCAACCCGAGGTCGACGTCGTTCTCGCGCGTCTCGGCCCGGACCCCCTCGGCGTTCCCGTGGCGGGGGCCGATCCGGGGGAGGAGTTCGCGAGGCGGGTGAACCGCCGTCGGACGCCCCTCGCACGGCTCCTCATGGACCAGTCCGTCGTCGCAGGCATCGGCAACGTCTACCGCGCCGAACTGCTGTTCCGCGCCAGGCTCGATCCGGCGCTTGCGGGGAGTGCTCTTGGCCCCGAGCGGGCTCGCGAGCTGTGGGCCGACGCGGTCGTGGCCCTGTCGCAGGGTATGCGTGATGGGCGGATTGTGACCACGGCCCCGTCGTATTGGACGAGCGCCGCTGGGACTCTGCCGGATCCGGAAGAGTCCCACTGGGTCTACAGGCGGCATGGACTCGCCTGCAGGATCTGCGGGAGGCGCATACTGCTTGCGGACGAGGCCGGACGGAAGCTCTACTGGTGCCCCGCGTGCCAGAGCGGCTGACATCTGCGGGCGCGAAGCCCGCCTGATTTGACAGCGGTTCGGGCACCGGCTTTAGTTGAAGGCGCCCAAGGGGCTGTAGCTCAATGGTAGAGCGCCAGTCTTCCAAACTGGATACGCGGGTTCGATTCCCGTCAGCCCCTCTCTCGCGCTCTTCGATGCGCGAGTGTGCGCCCCTGCAGCGTCGCCTGTATTGTGGTCTGTGCACCGGAGACGGGGTGTAGCTCAGCTTGGCTAGAGCGCCTGCTTTGGGAGCAGGAAGTCGCAGGTTCAAATCCTGTCATCCCGACAGTTCCGCCGTCGGCAAGCCAGCCAGGGCGGCAACCCTACCAGAACATCCAGGAGAGCCACGCTGTGAAGAGCGCCGCCGAGAATCTGACCCCTACCCGCGTCAAGCTGAACGTCGAGGTCCCCTTCGACGAGCTCAAGCCGAACATTGACGCGGCGTACAAGCAGGTCGCCGAGCAGATTCAGGTCCCGGGCTTCCGCAAGGGCAAGGTCCCCTCCCGCATCGTCGACCAGCGCGTGGGCCGTGGCTACGTCCTCGAGACCGCGATCAACGACGGCCTCAACGAGTGGTACCAGCAGGCCGTCGCCGAGACGGGAATCCGCCCGCTCTCGCGCCCCGAGGTCGAGATCACCGAGGTGCCGGACCCTGCCGCGACCGACGGCCAGCTCACCTTCAGCGTCGAGGTGGACATTCGCCCCGAGGTCGAGCTCCCGGACTACGCAGGACTCAAGGTCGAGGTCGAGGCGGTGGAGGCTTCGGACGAGGACGTCGAGAAGTCCCTCAACGAGCTCCGTTCGCGTTTCGGGACGCTCAAGCCCGTGGACCGCCCGGCTCAGGCCGACGACTTCCTCACCATCGACCTCACCGCGACGGTCGACGGCGAGCAGGTCGACTCGGCGTCGGGCCTGTCCTACCAGGTGGGCTCCGGCACGATGCTCGACGGCCTTGACGAGGCCGTGACCGGCCTCAGCGCCGACGAGGAAGCCATCTGCGAGACCAAGCTCGCCTGTGGCGAGCACGCCGGGAAGGACGCCCAGGTGAACGTCAAGGTCACGGCCGTCAAGGAGCGCGAGCTCCCGGAGGCCGACGACGACTTCGCCCAGCTCGCGTCCGAGTTCGACACGATCGCCGAGCTGCGCGAGGACCTCGCCAAGCAGGCCGCCGATGCCAAGGTGGCGCAGCAGGGCATCGAGGCCCGTGACAAGGTCCTCGACAAGCTGGTCGAGCTCGTCGAGGTCCCGGTTCCGGAGACCGTCATCGACGAGCAGGTCTCGGCGCACTTCAACCCCGAGAACGGGGGCCACGCCGCGGGCGAGGACCACGACACCGAGGAGCACCGCGCCGAGGTCAAGGCCAACACGGAGCGGGCCTTCAAGAACGAGGTCATCCTCGACGCGATCGCCGACAAGGAGGAGATCGGCGTCTCGCAGAACGAGCTCATCGAGTACCTCATCTCGACCGCTTCCCAGTACGGCATGGACCCGAACCAGTTCGCGCAGATCATGGATCAGTCCGGCCAGGTGCCGATGATGGTCGGTGAGGTGCGCCGCCGCAAGGCTCTCGCCGTCGTCCTCGGCCAGGCCGAGGTGACCGACTCCGAGGGCAACGCCGTCGACCTCACGGATTTCGTGCGTCCGGCGACGGAGGAGCCCGAGGCTGAGGGCTCTGAGGAGGCGGCTGCCGAGGTCATCCCGAGCGACGACCCTGCCGCTGCAAAGTTCTGATCGACGTTCCCAGGAGGCCGCCGACCCCGCGCAAGTGCGAGGTTGGCGGCCTCCGTCGTTTCGCCCTGAGCGCACGCTCTGCATCCCCCGAGGGCTGTGCCCGGCGGGAGCATGCGCCGAAAGCGAACAGCGGCGGCGCGCGGAACAAAGAGGCTTCGAAACGGGCTAGTGTCCCTGTAGCAACCGCTTTTGGAGCAGATCGAGAGGTATCGCACGATGCACCAGCAGGAGAGCACGCCGCGACTGGCGGGGCCCGCCGAGGCGAACGGTCAGGACTACATCTACCAGCGGCTCCTCAAGGAGCGGATCATCTGGCTCGGTTCGGAGGTCAGGGACGACAATGCGAACACGATCTGCTCGCAGCTGCTCCTGCTCTCAGCCGAGGATCCAGAGAAGGACATCTACCTCTACATCAACTCGCCTGGTGGTTCAGTGACCGCTGGCATGGCGATCTATGACACCATGCAGTACATCTCGAACGATGTGGTGACCGTTGCCACGGGTCTCGCCGCTTCGATGGGGCAGTTCCTGCTCTCCTCGGGCGCCAAGGGCAAGCGGTACGCAACCCCGCACGCGCGCATCCTCATGCACCAGCCTTCGGGCGGCATCGGCGGCACGGCGTCGGACATCAAGATCCAGGCCGAGCTCATCCTGCACATGAAGCAGGTCATGGCTGAGCTCACCGCCGAGCAGACGGGTCAGACCGTCGAACAGATCCTCAAGGACAACGACCGCGACAAGTGGTTCACCGCCCAGGAGGCGCTCGAGTACGGGTTCTTCGACAAGATCGCCGAGCGCGCGGGGCACGTGACCGGCGGCGGCGGGACGGATAGGTAAGAGACGCCCGCGGCAACGCACGGCAAGAAGGAGCAACTGATGAACTACAACATGGGCGCCAACGCGGCTGGTCTGCCGACGAGCCGCTATGTCCTTCCGCAGTTCGAGGAGCGCACGCCGTACGGGTTCAAGCGTCAGGACCCGTACACGAAGCTCTTCGAGGACCGCATCATCTTCATGGGCGTCCAGGTCGACGACGCCTCGGCGGACGACATCATGGCCCAGCTGCTCGTCCTCGAGGCCAATGATCCCGACCGCGACATCACGATGTACATCAACTCGCCTGGTGGTTCGTTCACGGCCATGACGGCCATCTACGACACGATGCAGTTCATCCGGCCCGAGATCCAGACGGTGTGCCTCGGCATGGCTGCCTCCGCGGCGGCCGTCATCCTTGCTGCCGGAACCCCGGGCAAGCGGCTCGCCCTTCCGAACTCGACCGTCATGATCCACCAGCCGTCCCTCTCGGGCGGCCAGGGTGGCCAGGCAACCGACCTCGAGATTCAGGCACGCGAGGTCCTGCGCATGCGCGAATGGCTCGAGCAGACGTGGGCCAAGCACTCGAACAAGTCGCCTGAGGAGATCAGCCGCGATATCGAGCGCGACCTGTTCCTGACGGCTCCGGAGGCCCAGGCCTACGGACTGGTGGATGAGGTCCTCGAGTCGCGCAAGATTCGGCAGAGCGCGATCGCCCGCTGACCGTGTGACGCCCGGGCGCCCGTCGCCGGACCGCCGGTGCCGCCGAGAAATGTTCGGCGGCACCGGCGTTTGGCTTCGCTGCGCTGTCGGTGCGGTGTCCTACAGTGGAGTGGTCACGGCTTCTGCCCCTAGACGAAGGGATTCGACGAATGGCTCGGATTGGTGAGAGCGCGGATCTGCTGAAGTGCTCGTTCTGCGGGAAGAGCCAGAAGCAGGTGCGGAAGCTCATCGCGGGCCCTGGGGTCTACATCTGCGACGAGTGCATCGAGCTCTGCAACGAGATCATCGAGGAGGAGCTTGCGGAGGTCTCGGACCTCGGAAGCTTCGAACTGCCGAAGCCACGCGAGATCTTCGACTTCCTGCAGGAGTACGTGGTCGGCCAGGAGCACGCCAAGCGCGCCCTCGCTGTCGCCGTCTACAACCACTACAAGCGCATCCAGGCGGGCCACGGGTCGAAGTCCGGATCGCTTGCAGAGGGACACGGCCACGACGACGTGGAGATCGCGAAGTCGAACATCCTGCTCATCGGCCCGACGGGCTGTGGCAAGACCTATCTCGCGCAGACCCTCGCTCGCCGCCTCAACGTTCCCTTTGCCGTCGCGGACGCCACGGCACTCACCGAGGCGGGGTACGTCGGCGAGGATGTCGAGAACATCCTCCTCAAGCTCATCCAGGCGGCCGACTACGACGTCAAGAAGGCCGAGCAGGGCATCATCTACATCGACGAGATCGACAAGATCTCGCGGAAGAGCGAGAACCCCTCCATCACCCGGGACGTCTCGGGTGAGGGCGTCCAGCAGGCATTGCTCAAGATCCTCGAAGGCACGGTGGCGTCAGTTCCCCCGCAGGGGGGTCGCAAGCACCCGCATCAGGAGTTCATCCAGATCGACACGACGAACGTTCTGTTCATTGTCGCCGGGGCCTTCGCAGGCCTCGAGGAGATCATCGGGCAGCGCGCAGGCAAGAAGGGCATCGGATTCGGGGTGCCGCTCAGCTCGATCACGAAGCACGAGAGCACGTACTCCGACGTCATGCCGGAGGACCTGCTGAAGTTCGGGCTGATCCCCGAGTTCATCGGCCGTCTCCCGGTCATCACGACGGTCGAGAACCTCGACCGCCCCGCGCTCATGCAGATCCTGACGGAGCCGAAGAACGCCCTGGTCAAGCAGTACCAGAAGATGTTCCAACTCGATGGAGTGGAACTCCACTTCGAGGATGGCGCACTCGAGGCCATCGCTGACCTCGCCCTCGAGCGGGGAACGGGTGCCCGCGGACTCCGGGCCATCATGGAGGAAGTCCTCCTCCCCGTCATGTTCGATCTGCCGAGCCGCGACGATGTGGCGGGCGTGGTCGTGAACCGCGACGTCGTGCTGCGGCACGAGCAGCCGGCTTTGATCCCGCACAGTGTGGTCGCCAAGCGAAGGACCAAGTCCGCATAACGGGACCTGGTCTGCATGACGATCGACAGAAGGAGCAGAGGATGACTGACGTGGCAGAGGGAAACAAGAACAAGGCCGACTTCTGGTTCGACCCGGCGTGCCCCTTCGCTTGGGTGACGTCGCGCTGGATCGGCGAGGTCGAGAAGGTCCGCGACATCGAGACGGAGTGGCACGTCATGAGCCTCTCGGTGCTCAATGAGGGCCGCGAGCTGGAGAGCGACTACCAGCGAGCCATGGACGAGAACTGGGGTCCCGTGCGGGTCATCGTCGCGGCCTCCGAGCGCCACGGCAGGGAGCACATCAAGCCGCTCTACGACGCGATGGGGACCCTGATCCACAACGAGGGCGTCAAGGACCGGCCCGAGGTCATCCGGAGGGCCCTCGAGCAGGTCGGCCTTCCCGCTGACCTTGCCGAGTACGCCGATTCGGATGAGTACGACGCACAGTTGCGTGCGAGTCACAAGTCGGGAATCGAACTCGTGGGGCAGGACGTCGGTACGCCGGTCGTGGCGTTCAACGGCACGGCGTTCTTCGGCCCGGTGATGACGCGAGTGCCGCAGGGTGAGGAAGCCGGCGAGCTCTGGGACGCGTCCGTGACCCTCGCCGGCTATCCGCACTTCTTCGAGATCAAGCGGACCAGGACCGAACGGCCCAAGGCGGTCTGATCGCGAAGTCCAGGAGGGACGGGCGAATTACGAGACTGTACTTCGCCCGTCCCCCTTGCAGTCGCCTGTGATCCGGCTCACAATGATGAGTACCTCCTCCCCAACAGGATGAGGACGTGGAAACCGAAGATTCAGTGACAGCCGCAATGGACGCAGCCTCAGGCAAAGCCGGCGACTGGCTCTCAGTGACGGAGAGCAAGACCTGGATGCTAAGGATTCCGCCAGACTGCGCGACGTCACCGAGCAGCCGTAAAGTCGAAGCCCCACCAACGCGAGAACGCTGATGGGGCTTCCCCTTTGCTACGCCTCGACCGCAGCGAGCTCCACTCCGGAGACGCGAAGCTCTTCGGCACCGTCGTCGAGCACGATCTCGCGGGCGTTCGCTGCGGCCTGGAGATCGCCGAGGCCGCCCTCGAGCTGGGCCAGCTGGGCCGACGGCGCCGAGATGGTCGCGGAGAGGACCTCCGTGCGCTGCTTGACCTTGGCCTCGGACTTGGCCTTGCGAATGCCCGAGAGCGCGAGGCCCACGGTAGCCAGCATGCCGAGGTCGCCCTCGACGGGCAGCGGCTCCGGCCACGGCGCCCGGTGGACGGACCCCGCGCGCCACCAGCCCCACACCTCTTCGGTGGCAAACGGCAGGACGGGCGCGAACAGCCGCAGGAGCGAGTCGAGCGTGGTCGCCAGCGCAGCGAGGACGGACGCCTGCTGGGCCTCGCCCAGAGCGCCGTAGGCGCGATCCTTGACGAGCTCGACGTAGTCGTCCGTGAACTGCCAGAAGAACGTCTCCGTGAGCTGGAGCGCCTTGGCCGGGTCGTAGGCAGCGAACGCGCCGCCGGCCTGCGCGACGACGTCCGCGAGCTGCGCGAGAAGCGCGCGGTCGAGGGGGTTCACGAGGACGGGATCGGCCGGGTCGCGCAGGACGTTCGCCTCGGTCGCGCCGAGCCCCAGCACGAACTTGGAGGCGTTGAGGATCTTGATCGCGAGGCGGCGGCCGATCTTCATCTGAGCGACCTCGAAGGCGGTGTCTGCGCCGAGCTTGGCAGAGGCCGCCCAATAGCGGACCGCGTCCGCGCCGAACTCCTCGAGGATGTCCGTCGGGACCACGACGTTGCCCTTCGACTTGGACATCTTCTTCCGGTCCGGGTCGAGGACCCAGCCGGAGATCGCCGCATTCGTCCACGGAGCACAGTCGTGCAGGGCGTCAGCCCGCACCGCCGTCGAGAAGAGCCACGTGCGGATGATCTCGTGCGCCTGGGGGCGGAGGTCGAAGGGGAAGACGTTTGCGAAGAAGGCGTCGTCACGGCTCCACCGGCCCACGATCTGGGGGGTCAGGGAGGACGTCGCCCATGTGTCGAGAACGTCGGGATCGCCGGTGAAGCCGCCCGGCTGGTCCCGCTGCGACTCGTCGAAACCCGGTGCGGGCTCGGCCACCGGATCAACGGGAAGCATCGAGTCGTCGGGGACAATCGGGCTCTCATAGTCCGGGTTCCCACCCTCGTCGAGGCGGTACCAGACGGGGATCGGGACGCCGAAGAAGCGCTGCCGGGACACGAGCCAGTCTCCGTTGAGGCCCTCGACCCAGTTCTCGTAGCGCGAGCGCATGAACGGGGGGTGCCAGGAGAGCTCCCGGCCACGTTCGATGAGGCGCGCCCGGCGGTCGGCGTCGCGGCCACCGTTGCGGATGTACCACTGCCGGCTCGTGACGACCTCGAGGGGCTTGTCGCCCTTCTCGTAGAAGTTGACCGGGTGCATGATCTTCTTCGGCTCGCCGTCGAGCAGACCACGCTCGCCGAGCATCTTGACCACGGCCTCCTTGGCGGAGAACGCAGTCTTGCCGGCGATCTCCGCGTAGGCCGCGCGGCCCTCTTCGGACGTGATCCACTCGGGCGTGTCGTTCTGGAGCCGGCCGTCGCGGCCGATGATGGAGCGGGTCGGGAGCTGCAGCTCGCGCCACCACGTGACATCGGTGAGGTCGCCGAAAGTACAGACCATGGCAATCCCCGAGCCCTTGTCCGGCTTGGCGAGCGGGTGGGCCTTGACCTCGACCTCGACGCCGAACAGGGGCGAGCGCACGGTCGTGCCGAAGAGCGGCTTGTAGCGCTCGTCGTCGGGGTGTGCGACGAGAGCCGCGCAGGCGGCGAGCAGCTCGGGACGGGTGGTCTCGATGTGGACCTCGCGGCCGTCGTCGGCCGTAAAGGCGTAGCGGTAGTAGGCGCCTGGAACTTCGCGGTCCTCGAGCTCTGCCTGGGCGACCGCAGTGCGGAAGGTGACGTCCCACAGGGTCGGGGCTTCGGCGAGGTAGGCGTCGCCTTCCGCGAGGTTCCGCAGGAAGGCCCGCTGGGAGACGGCGCGGGAGACGTCGTCGATCGTGCGGTAGGTCATGTCCCAGTCGACCGAGAGCCCGAGCGTCTTGAAGAGGTGCTCGAAGACCTTCTCGTCCTCGACCGCGAGCTCCTCGCACAGTTCGATGAAATTGCGGCGCGAGATGACGTCGAAGTCCCGCTGGTTCTTGGCCGGCTGCGCGGGGGGACGGTAGTCGGCGTCGTACGGGATGCTCGGATCGCAGCGGACGCCGTAGTAGTTCTGGACGCGTCGCTCGGTGGGGAGGCCGTTGTCGTCCCAGCCCATGGGGTAGAAGACGTTCTTGCCCGTCATGCGCTGGTAGCGCGCGAGCAGGTCGGTCTGCGTGAACGAGAACATGTGGCCGACGTGCAGTGAGCCCGACGCGGTCGGCGGGGGAGTGTCGATCGAGTAGACCTGGGTCCGCGTGGTGTCCGGGTTGAAGCGGTAGGTTCCGTCGCTGAGCCAGCGCTCCGTGAGCTTGGCCTCGAGGCCCTCGAGGGCGGGCTTGTCGGGGACGGTGGGGGCTGGGGCGGCTGGCTGGGACGATGAGCCGGGCGTGTCTGTACCCGTGAGGTTCGCTTCAGGCATGGCTGCAATTCTACGTACAACTCCCCACGATGGCCGCCTAGCATGGGCGCATGGGTACCGTGAACGTGCGCCGCGTCTACGAGTCCTCGCCCGCCGGGGCGTTTCGCATTCTCGTGGACCGGGTCTGGCCGCGCGGCCTCACGAAGGAGAAGGCCGAGGTCGGCCTCTGGCTCAAGGAGGTCGCGCCCTCGACCGAGCTCCGCAAATGGTTCGCCCACGACCCTGACCGCTTCGAGGAATTCGCGGAGCGCTACCGGCAGGAGCTCGAGGGTTCAGAGGCCCTCGAGCAGCTCAAGGACGCTGTCGCGGAGCACGGTCAGGTCGATCTCGTCTATTCCGCCCACGACGAGGAGCACAATCAGGCCGTGGTGCTCCAAGACCTCCTTGCCGAGCGGCGGGGGTAGTTTGGGTTCATGACCTCCGACGCGACTCAGCTCACCCCCGCCCAGAACGCAGATTCGCCGGCCCGCCCCGCCCGGGCCGCGCTGGTGACGGGAGCCAGCACCGGCATTGGTGAGGCGACAGCACGCGCGCTGGCCGCCGAGGGATGGCGCATCTACGCCGTGGCGCGCCGCGCCGAGCGCCTCGAGCGCCTCGCGGCGGAAACAGGAGCGGTTGCGCTCCCGGCAGACATCACGGAGGACGACGACGTCGCCGACCTCGTGCGCGAAGTCGAGGCGGCCGGGGGCATCGACACTCTGGTCAACATCGCGGGCGGCGCCCGGGGCACGGATTGGGTCGCCGACGCGAACACCGACGATTGGGAGTGGATGCTGCGCGTCAATGTGATCGGCACGATGAAGGTCACCCGGGCCTTCCTGCCCATGCTGCGCACCCACGGCCACGGCACCGTCCTCAACCTCACCTCTGTGGCCGGACTTGTCTCGTACGAGGGCGGGGGCGGGTACAACGCCGCGAAGTTCGCCGAGCACGGCATGACCCGCGCCCTCCGCCTCGAGGAGGCCGAGCACAACGTGCGCGTCATCGAGGTCATGCCGGGCCTCGTCAAGACCGAGGAATTCTCGCTCAGACGCCTTGGCGGCGACGCGGAGGCGGCCGAGAAGGTGTACCGAGGGGTCGAGGAGCCGCTGACCGCGGAGGACGTCGCCGACGTCATCCGCTACGCCGTGACCGTGCCGCACCACGTCAATCTGGACGACATCGTGATCCGCCCCGTGGCTCAGGCTGCCGCCCACAAGCTCATCCGTCGCGGCTGACCGCT
>NZ_DAIUJO010000043.1:23635-29747 GCF_036848755.1 Sinomonas sp.
GGACCGGAAGCCGCGCCGGGAAGGGTAGACTGGGCCTCAAAGCGTCGACCCGGCCATCACCGGCGAGCTTCCGGAAGAACGGCGAGTTGCGCGCAAGCGGAGCCCGCCCAGTAGAACCGGACGGGCAGGCCCGTCACAGCCCTCACGAGAGGCCCCCCGCCGCGCGTGCAAGCACGTGGCGAGTGGGCAAGCGAGGTGGTACCGCGGTGCCGCTCGGCAGATCCGAGCGTTCGCCGTCCTCGCGTTCCGAAGCCTCGACAGCCAAGGATCTTCCGTGAGCGTGTACCCCAAGGCGACTACCTCCCCGAACCCCGAGGACGCATCGGGAGCGGCGGCAACCAGCAGCGTGCGGTTCCCCGATCTCGAGCAGCGCGTCCTCAAGTACTGGGACGAGGACGGCACCTTCCAGGCCTCCATCGACCAGCGGGAGAGCGGGCGTGACGGCTCCAACGAGTTCGTGTTCTACGACGGGCCCCCCTTCGCCAACGGACTCCCGCACTACGGCCACCTCCTGACGGGCTACGCAAAGGATCTCGTCGCGCGCTACCAGACCCAGCGCGGCAAGCGGGTCGAGCGTCGCTTCGGCTGGGACACCCACGGGCTGCCCGCCGAGCTCGAGGCCATGAAGCAGCTCGGGATGAGCGACAAGGCCCACATCGAGAAGATGGGCATCGACAAGTTCAACGACGCGTGCCGGGCCTCCGTGCTGAAGTACACCCACGAGTGGGAGGCGTACGTGAAGCGCCAGGCCCGCTGGGTGGACTTCGAGAACGACTACAAGACGCTCAACGTCGAGTACATGGAGTCCGTCATCTGGGCGTTCAAGACGCTCTACGACAAGGGCCTCACCTACAGCGGATACCGCGTCCTCCCGTACTGCTGGAAGGACGAGACGCCTCTCTCCAACCACGAGCTCCGCATGGACGACGACGTCTACAAGGACCGTCAGGACCAGACAGTCACCGTGACGTTCCCGCTGCTCGCCGGCGAATCGGAGGCGTCGAAGGCGCTCGCCGGCGTTCTGGCGATCGCATGGACGACGACGCCCTGGACCCTCCCGACGAACGAAGCGCTCGCCGTCGGGCCCGAGGTGCGCTACGCCGTCGTGCCCGCGGGGCCGAAGGGCATTGCCGCCTCCGGGATCCCGGCGGACGCCCGCTTCCTCTTGGCCGAGGATCTCATCGGCAGCTATGCCAAGGATCTCGGGTACGAGGACGGCGCTGTCTCTGCGGCTGAGGCCGCGGCGGCCGCCGTCGAACGCACCTTCCTCGGCACCGAGCTCGACGGTATCCGCTACGAGCCCCTGTGGGACTACTTCACCGACCCCGAGACGTGGGGGACTGGCAAAGCGTGGCAGATCCTCGTTGCAGACTACGTCACGACGACGGACGGCACGGGCATCGTCCACCAGGCTCCCGCCTACGGCGAGGATGACCAGAAGGTGTGCGAGGTGGCGGGCATCCCGGTCATCCTTTCCGTGGACGACGGCGCGAAGTTCCTTCCGCTGTTCGCCTCGGGTGAGAGCGCGCCCCTCGCGGACATTGTCGGCCTTCAGGTCTTCGACGCCAACAAGCCGATCACGCGGGTCCTGCGCGAGCAGGGGCGGCTGGTCAAGCAGGCGAGCTACGTCCACAGCTACCCCCACTGCTGGCGCTGCCGCAATCCGCTCATCTACCGGGCCGTGTCGAGCTGGTTCGTCGAGGTCACGAAGATCAAGGACCGCATGATCGAGCTCAATGAGCAGATCAACTGGATCCCCGGCAACGTCAAGCATGGCCAGTTCGGGAAGTGGCTCGAGAATGCCCGTGACTGGTCCATCAGCCGCAACCGGTACTGGGGCTCGCCGATCCCCGTCTGGGTCTCGGACAACCCCGAGTACCCGCGCACCGACGTGTACGGTTCGCTCGCGGAGCTCGAGCGTGACTTCGGGCGCCTCCCGCTCAACCACGATGGACAACCCGACCTGCACCGGCCGTTCATCGATGAGCTCACCCGGCCGAACCCCGACGATCCGACGGGCAAGTCGACCATGCGGCGAGTGCCTGACGTGCTGGATGTGTGGTTCGACTCCGGCTCGATGCCGTATGCCCAGGTGCACTACCCGATGGAGAACCAGGACTGGTTCGAGACCCACAACCCGGGCGACTTCATCGTCGAGTACATCGGCCAGACCCGCGGCTGGTTCTATACGCTCCACATCCTCGCGACGGCGCTGTTCGACCGGCCGGCCTTCCGGAACGTCATCAGCCACGGGATCGTGCTCGGCTCGGACGGGCAGAAGATGTCCAAGAGCCTTCAGAACTATCCGGACGTGTCCGAGGTCCTCGACCGCGACGGCTCCGATGCAATGCGCTGGTTCCTCATGGCCAGTCCGATCCTGCGCGGCGGCAACCTCATCGTGACCGAGCAGGGGATCCGCGACGGCGTGCGCCAGGTGATCCTGCCGCTGTGGAATGTCTACAGCTTCTTCACGCTCTACGCGAACGCCGCGCGCGGCGCGGGAAGCACCGCGCGCAGCACCCAGAACGGGGGCTACGACGCGAAGCTGCGGCACGACGGCTACACCGATCCGCTGGACCGCTACCTGCTCGCCGAGACGGGGCGTCTCGTCTCCGGCATGCGCGGCCACCTCGACGCGTACGACATCTCCAACGCCTGCGAGCTGCTGCGCGAGTACCTCGAGATGCTCACCAACTGGTACGTACGCCGGAGTCGGCAGCGCTTCTTCGATGAGGATGCCGACGCGTTCGACGCGCTCTACACGGCGCTCGAAGCCGTGTGCCGAGCCGCGGCCCCCCTCCTGCCGCTCGTCTCCGAGGCGATGTGGCGCGGCCTCACGGGCGGACGCTCCGTGCATCTCACCGATTGGCCCGATGCAGCGCTGTTCGCCGACGAGCCCACACTCGTCGAGCAGATGGACCGCACCCAGGCCGTGTGCTCCGCGGGTTCGTCGCTGCGCAAGGCAGCGAAGCTCAGGGTGCGGCTCCCGCTCAAGGCGATGACCGTCGTCGTGCCCTCGGCCAGCTCTCTCGCCGGTTCGGAGGCCGTGATCGCGGACGAGCTGAACCTCAAGTCCGTGCGCCTGCTCGACGCCGACGAGGCCTCGCCGGAGGAGTTCGGGATCGAGCAGAAGCTGGTGGTGAACGCCCGGGCAGCCGGTCCGCGGCTCGGCAAGGGTGTTCAGCAGGCGATCAAGGGCTCGAAGTCCGGCGACTGGTCTGTTGCCGACGACGGCACGGTGACGGCCGGCGGTATTCGGCTCGAGCCGCACGAGTACACGCTCGAGACCATCGTCGATGCCGAGAAGGCGGGCGGATCGAGCGCGGTCGCGATGCTTCCGGGCGGTGGATTCGTGGTCCTGGACACCGAGGTCACGCCCGAGCTCGAGGCGGAGGGCCTTGCGCGCGATCTCGTGCGCGTGATCCAGCAGGCCCGCAAGGACGCCGACCTCAACGTGAGCGACCGGATCCGGACGAGCCTCACCGCCCGGCCAGCCGTCATCGCGGCTGCCCTCGCCCACGCCGAACTGCTCAAGGGCGAGACGCTCAGCGTCGAGCTCGAGTTCCTCGAGGCGGAGATCGAACCGACGGCAATCGTCGAGCGGGTCGAGACGGCGACGGAGGGCGCACGATGACTGAGGCGACGAGTTCCCTGACTACCGTCGACGAGGTCTACGCCGAGCTCCTCGGCCGGGCCCCCGAGAACAAGATGGAGCCGCGCCTGGCGCCGTTGTTCCGGGCCATGGACGTGTTGGGGGAGCCCAACAAGGCCTATCCGATCGTGCACATCACGGGCACCAACGGGAAGACCTCGACCGCGAGGATGATCGAGGCGGGCCTCCGCGCCCACGGCCTCCGGACGGGCCGTTACACGAGCCCCCACCTGAGCCGGGTCACGGAGCGGATCAGCATCGACGGGTCGCCGGTTCCGGACTCGACCTTCGTGCGGATCTGGAACGAGATCGCGCCGTACATCGCCATCGTCGACGCCGAGCTCGAGGCAGCGGACCAGCCGCGGCTCACCTACTTCGAGTGCGTGACGATTCTCGGATTCGCCGTCTTCGCGGACGAGCCGGTCGACGTCGCGGTCATCGAGGTGGGCCTCGGCGGGGTCACCGACGCCACGAACGTGGGCGACGGCGTCGTCTCCGTCGTGACGCCCATCTCGCTCGATCACACCGACCTGCTCGGCGAGACGACGGCGGACATCGCCCGGGAGAAGGCCGGCATCATCAAGGCTGGCGGCTTCCTTGTGAGCGCGGCCCAGCCTGCGGACGCCGCACAGGTCCTGCTCGAGAAGGCCCGCGAGGTCGGCGCAGAGTTCCGTTTCGAGGGGGTCGAGTTCGGCGTCGAGAGCCGCACTCTCGCCGTGGGTGGCCAGCTCGTCACCATCCAAGGCCTCGCCGGACGGTACGAGGACCTCACCGTGCCGCTGCACGGGGCGCACCAGGCCGAGAACGCGGCCGTCGCCGTGGCCGCGCTCGAGGCCTTCCTCGGCGGGGGCGAGCGTCAGCTCGATTCCGACGTCCTCCGCGAGGGCTTTGCCACGGTGACGTCGCCCGGGCGCCTTGAGGTCGTCAAGGCGTCTCCGACCATCGTTGTCGACGCGGCGCACAATCCGGGCGGCATTCGGGTGAGTGCCCAGGCACTCGTCGAGGCTTTCGAGTTCAGCAGGCTCGTCGTGGTCCTCGGAGTGCTTCGCGAGAAGGATGCGGAGGAGATCCTCCGGGCGCTCGACGAGGAGTTCGAGGAGCAGCAGGTCGAGTACGTCTTCACCCAGTCGGCTTCGCCAAGGGCCATTCCGGCTGAGGAACTCACCGAGATCGCACTGGACCTGGGCTTCGACGAGGACGCCGTCCACACCGAGGCCAAGCTGGACGAGGCAATCGCCTACGCCGTCGAGCGCGCTGACGAGGTGGGGGATTACGCGGGCGGTGTGCTCGTCACGGGCTCGATCACGGTGGTCGGCGAGGCCCGGATTCTTCTTGGAAAGGCAGCGGACTGATGGCACGCCTCACGAGGGCCCAGCGCGAGTGGCGCCCGGGAATGCCCCGCCGACGCCGTTCGATCCGGGTGCAGTTCGCCTCGATCGTTCTGCTCACGGAGGCCTTCGTCGCGTTCTTCGCGACGCTGGCTGTCTTTGGGCTGCACGCGAGCCAGTACGGTGCGGGGCTCGTGCTCGGCGCGGGATTCGGTCTCGTGGCAGTGCTCATTCTCGCCTGCGCCGTCGTCAAGCGCGCGTGGGGGATGGCTCTCGGGTGGGTGCTCCAGCTCGCACTCATCGCGCTCGGGTTCGTCGAACCCATGATGTTCTTCGTCGGTGCGCTCATGGCTCTCGCCTGGTGGTATGCGATCCGGACCGGAGCCAGACTCGACCGCGAGAACCTCCAGCGGGACCGTGAGCAGGCCGAATGGGAGCGCACCCACCCAGAGGAGGGCGGCGCGGCCGCGTCCGGGGGAGAGGCCCAGACTCAGTAGACTGGGCCTCGATCCCACGACCCCTATCTAGGAGCACCCGTGACCGCAGAGCGCACCCTTGTCCTCGTGAAGCCCGACGGCGTCTCCCGCGGCCTCGCCGGCGCGATCCTCGCCCGCGTGGAGGCCAAGGGCTACCGGCTCGCCGAACTCAAGCTGCTGACGGCCACACGTGAACTGCTCGAGCAGCACTATGCCGAACACGAGGGCAAGCCGTTCTACGAGCCGCTTCTCGAGTTCATGCTGAGCGGGCAGGTGGTGGCCGCCGTGTTCGAGGGCGAGCGCGTCATCGAGGGCTTCCGTTCGCTCGCGGGCGCGACGGATCCGACGACGGCGGCTCCCGGCACCATCCGCGGCGACTTCGGGCGCGACTGGGGCCTCAAGGTCCAGCAGAACCTCGTGCACGGATCGGATTCGCCGGAATCGGCACAGCGGGAGATCGCGATCTGGTTCGAAAAGTAGCCCCTCCCCAACCGACCAACCCTGACCGTTTCGGGTACAGCTAATCCCCCCGATCTTCGTTTCAGGTACAGCTAATACACCCCATCGCCATTTCGGGTACGACGACGGGCGGCACCTTCCGGCTGGAAGGGGCCGCCCGTCGTCGTGCTTGAGGCATTTCTGGAGCTGAAGTCGTG
>NZ_DAIUJO010000044.1:0-29366 GCF_036848755.1 Sinomonas sp.
GACCGTAGACACCCTCACGAGGCAGTTGCCGACGACGCCGGCTCCGGCCTCGGCCGAGCCCGCGCCTTCCGCGCCCGCGCAGACGGCCCCTGCGCAGCCCCCAGTTCCTCCGAAGTCCGCTCCCGCGGCGCCGGCCCAGACCGCTTCGGCCCCGGCCCAGCCGTCTCCCTCGGCCGCTGCCCCGAAGAAGGGCGCTGCCGCCGTCGTCCGGGACGGGGCCAAGCCCTCGGCGAGCGGCCCGATCCCCGCCCAGCTGCCGAAGAAGGCCAAGGACGAGACCGTCGAGGAAGATGTCGTCACGACCCTTCGCGGCCCCGCCAAGGCCATCGCGGCCAACATGATCTCGAGCCTCGAGGTTCCCACGGCCACGACCGTGCGCGCCGTCCCCGCGAAGCTCCTCATGGACAACCGCATCGTCATCAACAACCACCTCACGCGCGTCCGCGGCGGCAAGGTGTCCTTCACGCACCTCATCGGCTTCGCCGTGATCCGCGCGCTGAAGCTCATGCCGTCCATGAACGTCAGCTACGACGTGGTGGACGGCAAGCCGGTCGCGATCCAGCACTCCCACGTCAACTTCGGCATTGCCATCGATCTGCCGAAGGACGACGGAACGCGCCTCCTCGTGGTCCCGAACGTCAAGAAGGCCGAGACGATGAACTTCTCGGAGTTCTGGCACACGTACGAGGACCTCATCAAGCGCGCTCGTCTGGGCAAGCTCACGGCGGACGACTATGCGGGCACGACGGTCTCGCTCACGAACCCCGGCGGGATCGGAACCGTCCACTCGGTCCCGCGCCTCTCCAAGGGCCAGGCAGCGATCGTCGGCGTCGGCGCCCTCGAATACCCGGCCGAGTTCCAGGGCGCGTCCGAGAAGACGCTCGCGCTCCAGGCGGTGGGCAAGATCATCACGCTCACGTCGACCTACGACCACCGCGTCATCCAGGGCGCCGGCTCGGGCGAGTTCCTCCGCATCGTCCACCAGCTCCTGCTGGGCGAGCAGGGCTTCTACGACGAGATCTTCGAATCCCTGCGGATCCCGTACGAGCCCGTGCGCTGGAGCCCCGACCTGCAGATCAACCCCGAGGACACCATCAACAAGGTGGCCCGGATCCAGCAGCTCATCCACGCGTATCGCGTCCGCGGCCACCTCATGGCCGACACGAACCCGCTCGAATACGTCCAGCGCCGCCACCCCGACCTCGATGTCCTCACGTATGGACTCACGCTCTGGGACCTCGACCGCGAATGGCCGACCGGCGGATTCGGCGGCAAGCCGAAGATGAAGTTCCGCGACATCCTCGGTGTGCTCCGGGACGCCTACTGCCGCACGACCGGCACGGAGTACATGCACCTCCAGGAGCCGGCCGAGCGCAAGTGGTTCCAGGACGAGATCGAACATCCGTACAAGAAGCCGAGCCGCGAGGAGCAGCTCCGCATCGTCTCCCGGCTCAACGCCGCGGAGGCGTTCGAGACCTTCCTCCAGACCAAGTTCGTCGGCCAGAAGCGGTTCTCGCTCGAAGGCGGCGAATCGCTCATCCCGATGCTCGACGCGATCCTCTCCGAGGCCGCTGAAGACGGCCTCGACGAGGTCGGAATCGGCATGGCGCACCGCGGCCGCCTCAACGTCCTCACGAACATCGCCGGCAAGACCTACGCCCAGGTGTTCCGCGAGTTCGAGGGCACCCAGGACCCGCGCAGCGTCCAGGGCTCGGGCGACGTGAAGTACCACCTCGGCACCGAGGGGACGTTCACGGCGGAGAACGGGAAGAAGACGAAGGTCTACCTCGCCGCCAACCCCTCGCACCTTGAGGCAGTCGACCCGGTCCTCGAAGGCATCGTCCGGGCCAAGCAGGATCGGCTCGATGCTGGCGAGGCATTCCCCGTCCTGCCGATCCTCGTCCACGGGGACGCGGCATTCGCCGGGCAGGGCGTGGTCGCGGAGACGCTCAACCTCTCGCAGCTCCGCGGCTACCGCACTGGCGGAACGATCCACATCATCGTCAACAACCAGGTCGGCTTCACGACGTCGCCGTCGGCCTCGCGCTCGTCCGTGTACTCCACCGACGTCGCGAAGATGGTGCAGGCGCCGATCTTCCACGTGAACGGCGATGACCCCGAGGCCGTCGTCCGCGTGGCGCAGCTCGCCTACCGCTTCCGCGAGCGCTTCCACAAGGACGTCGTCATCGACCTCGTGTGCTACCGGCGTCGCGGACACAACGAGGGCGACGACCCGTCGATGACTCAGCCGCTCATGTACAACCTCATCGAGGCGAAGCGCTCGGTCCGCAAGCTCTACACCGAGAGCCTCATCGGCCGCGGCGACATCACCCAGGAAGAGGCGGAGCAGCTGCTCCGCGACTACCAGGAGCGCCTCGAGCGCGTCTTCGCGGAAACCCACGCCGCGCAGACGTCGCCGATCCCGATCGTCACGAGCGACCTCAAGGCTGTCTCCGACCTCGAGCGTCCGATCTCGCAGCAGCAGGAGGACTCCGGCGAACAGCGCCCCGAGTCGACGGCGATCAGCGCCGAGCTGCTCTCCCGCATCGGCCACTCGCATCTCGAGATCCCCGACGCCTTCACCGTCCACCCCAAGCTCAAGCAGCTCCTCGAGCGGCGCGAGCAGATGTCGCGCGACGGTGGGATCGACTGGGGCTTCGGCGAGCTCGCGGCCTTCGGTTCGCTCGTCTCGGAAGGCGTGCCGGTCCGACTCGCCGGTCAGGACTCGCGTCGCGGCACGTTCGTGCAGCGCCACGCGGTCTTCCACGACCGGACGACGGGCGCCGAGTGGACACCGCTCGCGAACCTCTCGGACGAGCAGGCGAAGCTCTCCATCTACGACTCCTCGCTCTCGGAGTATGCCGCCCTCGGCTTCGAGTACGGCTACTCGGTAGAGCGCCCCGAGGCGCTCGTGCTGTGGGAAGCCCAGTTCGGTGACTTCGTCAACGGGGCCCAGACGGTGATCGACGAGTTCATCTCCTCGGCCGAGCAGAAGTGGGGCCAGCGGTCCTCGCTCGTCATGCTCCTTCCGCACGGCTACGAGGGCCAGGGCCCCGACCATTCGTCGGCCCGCATCGAGCGCTTCCTCCAGCTGTGTGCCGAGGACAACATGATCGTCGCGCACCCGAGCACCCCGGCATCGCACTTCCACCTCCTGCGCCGCCAGGCCTACAGCCGGCCACGGAAGCCGCTCATCGTCTTCACGCCGAAGCAGCTCCTCCGGCTCAAGGCGGCCTCGTCGCCGGTCGAGGAGTTCACGACGGGTCGGTTCCGCCCCGTGATTCCCGAGTACGAGAACCTCGATGCTCAGCGGGTCGAGCGCGTCCTGCTCGTTTCTGGGCGCCTGTACTACGACCTCCTTGCGGCACGCACGAAGGCGAAGGACGCCACGACGGCGATCGTCCGCGTCGAGCAGCTCTACCCGCTGCCACAGGCGGAGATCGCGGCAGAGCTCGCGAAGTACCCGAACGCCGAGGTCGTCTGGGCTCAGGACGAGCCGAACAACCAGGGCGCGTGGACGTACCTCGCGCTCAATCTGGCGCCGACCCTCGATCGGCCGCTGCGGGTCGTGTCCCGTCCCGCCTCGGCGGCCACGTCCGCGGGCTCCATGAAGCGGCACTCGGCCGAGGAGTCGACCCTCCTCGAGCTCTGCTTCCGCGAAGGGGTTCCGGCCAACGCGTAGCGCGTAGCGCGCCAGAATCCTCAGAACGACGGCGGCCCCCTGCGAAGGTGCGGGCCGCCGTCGTCCGGCGAGGCGCACGGCGTCCCCGGCAGCAGGCCCTGCGTTCGCTAGACTCGGGAGCCGAAGGAGTCGTGCTGGCGCGCGGCGGAGGCTGGTCACTGGGAGGGGCGCATGGCGCACGAGAGGAAGGTTCGCCTCGCGGCGATCGGCGATGAACTGCTGGCGGGCAACGGGGATCCCCGGGCGCTCGGCTGGCTGGGCCGGGTCCTCGCCCGCACGCCCAGGGACGAGCTCACTCTGGAGAGCTACGTTCTCGCGGCGCCGGAGGAGGGAACGGAAACGCTCTCGTCCCGTTGGCTCGACGAAGCGCAGCGCCGGTTCGGGAACGGCTTCGAGAATCGTCTGGTGATCGGGCTCTCAGGCCGCGACATCGAATTCGGCATCTCCCCCGCCCGCAGCCGGCTCAACGTCGCCAACATCCTCGACAGCGCAGCGCAGAATAGCGCCGAGGTGTTCGTGGTCGGGCCTCCGCCCACGCTGGATCCCGCACAGAACCGCAGGCTGGCCGAGCTCAACACGGCATTCGCCGATGTGACGACGCGCCGCAAGCACTACTACGTCGACACCTTCTCGCCGCTCCTCAACCACGAACAGTGGCGCGGCGATCTCGCCGCGAACGCTGGCGCGCCGGGGCAGGCGGGCTACGGCCTCATTGCGTGGCTCGTCCTCCACCGGGGCTGGTTCCCCTGGCTGCGCCTCCCTCAGCCGCAGTAGCCGGGGCACGTTCCCGAGAAGGGGCTTGTCATGTCGAGAAACGAGATATATCGTGTTTCCAACGTCGAGTTATAACGTGTTTCCGGGATCGCGGCGGCGCCCGGTGAGGAGGGACCATGTCTGAGGAGAGCTGGAGCATCTCGGAACCGCAGACCATCACGGTGGACGGGGTGCGCTCGCTGCGGGCCGGGATCGTCGGCGGACGCCTCGACGTCATCGTGCATGAGGCCGACGACGCCGTGATCGAGGTCAGCGAGGTCCACGGCGACCCCGTCGCCGTGAGCCTCCACGATGGCCGGCTCGAGGTGCGGCACCAGCTGCACGGGCTCGAGGGCTGGTTCAAGAACCTCATGGGGACCGTCTCCGGAACGAGCGAGAACCGGGCCGTGATCTCCATCGCGGTACCCGCCGGAACTCCGGTCGAAATCGGAACCGTCGGGGGTGACGGTCTCGTCTCAGGCACCGGGCCCGTCACGAAGCTCAATACCGTCTCGGGCTCCGTCCTCGGGGATGGAACCGAGGGAGAGCTCCACCTCAACACCGTGAGCGGGGACGTCATCGCCCGGAACCACGAGGGAATCCTGACGGCCAACACCGTCTCCGGCGAGATCACGGCGTCGGGCAAGCTCAGGGACGTTCGGGCCAAGTCGGTCTCAGGAGACCTGGTCTTCGACACGGAGGGCTACTGCCATTCGCTGGGCGCGAGCACGGTGAGCGGAGACGTCACGATTCGCCTCCCCCGCGACATCGGCGTGGACCTCGCGGCCACCACTGTCTCGGGCCGCGTCGTCGTGGGCGAAACCCGCTTCACCTCAATCAAGGGCAAGCTCGAGACGATCCTCGGCAACGACCTCCAGCTCATGCTCCTGCGCACGAACACGGTGTCCGGCGACGTGTCCGTGGTCCATGCCGCCGACCGTGTCTCGGCACCCGAGGCCGGAAACGACCATGACCCAGGGCGGGCCGCCGAGTGACGCCACCAGTCTTCGCCCACGGCGCGCTCCGGCTGTATCTCCTGGCCCTCCTGGAGGATGGGCCCCGGCACGGATACGAGCTCATCAAGGCCCTGAGCGACCGCTTCGGCGGCACGTACGCGCCGAGCCCCGGAACGGTGTATCCGCGCCTCGCGAAGCTCCAGGAGGAAGGACTCGTGGCCGCCGAGTCGGAGGGCCGCCGAAGCGTCTACCGCATCACGGACGCCGGCCGCGCCGAACTCGACGCGCGACGCGACGAGCTCGCGGACGTCGAGCAGGACATCAGCGCGTCGGTCCGGCGCCTCGCCGACACCCTGCGGGACGAGCTGCGCGCGAGCATGCGGGGCCTGCGGGCCGACCTTGCAGCAAGCGCCGAGACCGCTCGGCTGCGAGCCAAGGACACATCGCGCGAGGTCCGCGGCGAGCCCCGGACGACGGCGGGACGCACCACCAGAGGCGACGCCCCGGCGTCGTCCGCTCGCACGGGGGAGCCGAACGCGGCGACGTCGTGGCCCTCTCCCGAGAGGTTCAGCAGGGAGAGCCAGGGGCGGCTCAAGGAAGCGGAGATGCTCGTCCAAGCCTTCCGGGACGACGTGCGGGTCGAGCTCCGAAGCCATGCCGCCCGTGAGCCTGTCACCGACGTGACGCTCGAAACGCTCCGGACTGTGCTCGATCAAGCGCGGATCGCGGTCCGAAACTCCCTCCGCCGCTGACCCGGCGCGCTCGCCGAGGCCACCCCGTTTAGGTACCTCCGCTGGTCTATGGGAGGATATTGGGGGCCTCTGGGCCACATGTCACTGAGTCGGAAGGAGGCCACCTATGAGCAAGCGTGCACGCAAGCGCCGTGACCGCAAGAAGGGCGGCGCGAACCACGGGAAGCGCCCCAACGCCTGAGCAACCTGCAGGACGCCTTGAAGGCGCCCGTGGTGCGAAGAGAGGGCCCGGAGCTTCCGCTCCGGGCCCTCTCTTCGCATCTTCGCGGATCCTCAGACCTCCGCAGCCTCGGCCTCCGCGCGGATCGAATGGATCTTCTCGAGAATGCTGGCCTTGAGCGCGGCGGGAGCCTGCTCGGCGCAGCTGCGCTTCATCGCGCTGCGGATCATGCACTCGAGATTGTGCTCCTCTCGGCACTCGACACAGCCTTCGAGGTGCGCGCGGATTTCCGCGACATCGGCAGCCGGAAGGGCGCCGTCAAGGTATTCGTAGAGGCGCTCGAGGCGCGATTCGTCGCAGTCTCCGAGTCCCTGACAGTTGCTCATTGTTCCTTCTCCTGCTTGCTCGTGTCCGAGTCCACTCCCGCTGCCGCCCGGGCGCCGGCAAAGCCTCGATCCGCGGCGTAGTCCGCAAGCCGGTCACGGAGGAGCTTCCTCCCCCGGTGAAGGCGCGACATGACGGTGCCGATGGGTGTCCCCATGATGTCCGAGATCTCCTTGTAGGCGAAGCCTTCGACATCGGCGAAGTACACCGCGAGCCGGAACTCCTCGGGGATCGACTGCAGCGCGTCCTTGACGTCCGAGTCCGGCAGGTGGTCGAGCGCCTCCGCCTCGGCCGAGCGGAGGCCGGTCGACGAATGGGATTCCGCCCGCGCGAGCTGCCAGTCCTCGACCGTGTCCGTCTGCGCCTGCTGAGGTTCGCGCTGGCGCTTCCGGTAGAGATTGATGTAGGTGTTCGTCAGGATCCGGTAGAGCCAGGCCTTGAGGTTGGTGCCCGGCTTGTACTGGTGGAAGGCGGCGAAGGCCTTCGCGTACGCCTCCTGGACCAGGTCCTCGGCATCGGCTTGGTTGCGCGCCATCCGCATGGCCGCCGAGTACAGCTGGTCAACGTACTGCATGGCGTCGCGCTCGAAGCGCTCACGCCGCTCTTCGGGGGTTTCCTCGCCAGGACCCTTGCCAGCGGTGAAACCGTCCGCAGGCTCGTCGGGCTCGATGGATTCGACGGTGCTCATTGCGGTCCAGTCTACTGGCGGGGCGGGACGCGGGCGGTCCAAGACCAGCACGGGCTCTCCTTCTCCAGTTGGCGTGCTCGACTAAAGCGGCAACTCTGGGTAAAGGGAAAATATTCCCTGAAAGTGCAAGACTGGAGCAGCTGGAAAGCCTATCTAGCCACGGAAATCCACGTAGGAGGCCCCATGTCGGTAGTTCGTTTCCTCGCTCGACCCCTGCTCGCTTCCTCGTTCATCGTCGCGGGCGTGGACAAGCTCAAGAACGCGGATGAGACTGCCGAGCAGCTCTCGCCGGTCCTGCGTCGGGCCGCAGACGCGCTCCCTGTGCGCGTCGACGAGAAGACCCTGGCCCGGGCGGTGGGCGCGAGCCAGTTGGGCGCGGGAGTGCTGTTCGCGCTCGGCAAGGCACCGCGGCTCTCTGCCTCGGTGCTGGCCCTCACGAGCGCCCTCAACACCTTCGTCGAATGGCGCACGGCGGACATCGGCTCCCAGGAGCTTCGCTCGGCCCGTCGCGGCCGGCTCCTCCGCAACGTCTCGCTCGTGGGCGGCGTCATGCTCGCCTCTGTCGACACGGCCGGGAATCCGAGCCTCGCGTGGCGTGCCCAGCACCTCGCGGCGGACGCCGCGAAGACCACGAAGGGCGTGCGCGCGGACGCCGCGAAGGCTGCCCGCTCCGTGGGCTCCGACGCGGCCCGCACGACGAAGTCGGTGCGCGCTGACGCAGCAAAGGCGGCGAAAGAGGCTGCCAAGAAGGCACAACACGTGAAAGCCGACGCCCTCAAGGCGGCGAAGAGTGCGCGTGAGGAGGCACTGAAGGCCGCCCTCGCTGCGAAGGAAGACGCCGCGAAGGCGGCGAAGTCCGCCGCCCACCAGCTGTCCCCCGGCAGTTTCGCGTGAGCGCTCCGGCGCCCTGGCCGGCGCCCTTTGCGCGCCGGCCAGTCGACGCAACCGTGACCGTTCCGGGCTCGAAGTCCCTCACCAATCGGTATCTGGTTCTCGCGGCCCTCGCGGAGGGACCCAGCCGGCTGCGCGCCCCGTTGCACTCGCGCGACTCGGCCCTCATGGTCGCCGCGCTGAGAGCGCTCGGCGCGACCGTCACCGAAGTGGCCGGCGACGGGGACTTCGGCCCCGACCTGGAGATCACGCCGATCCCGCTCGGCCGGGGCGGGGGCCTGGGCGACGTCGCGATCGACTGCGGGCTCGCCGGAACCGTCATGCGCTTCGTTCCACCGCTCGCCGCGCTGTGCCGCGGCGAGATCGCTTTCGACGGCGACCCCCACGCGCGGGTCCGGCCGATGGGCGCGGTCATCGACGCGCTCGAGGGGCTCGGCGTCGACCTCTCCTCCCCCGACGGACGCCGCCCCACGTCCCTCCCGTTCGTCGTGCACGGAACCGGCTCGGTATCCGGCGGCCACGTCGTGGTCGACGCGAGCGGGTCCAGCCAGTTCGTCTCGGCGCTCCTGCTGGCCGGGGCCCGCTTCGACGAAGGCCTCCATCTAGAGCACGTGGGCAAGCCTGTGCCCAGCCTCGATCACATTGCCATGACGGTGAGCGTCCTGCGGGAGCTTGGCGTCGAGGTCAACGACTCCGTCCCCCATCGGTGGATCGTCAAGCCCGGGCCGATCCGTGCCTTCGACGTCCGCATCGAGCAGGACCTTTCGAACGCAGGGCCGTTCCTCGCGGCCGCGCTCGCCACCCGAGGGACCGTCCGCGTTCCGAATTGGCCCGAGCACACAACGCAGGTCGGCGACGCGTGGCGGAAGATCCTCCCCCAGCTCGGGGCCGAGGTGACGCTCGACGGCGGCACACTCACCGTGCGCGGCGGCGAACGCATCGTGGGCGCCGAGCTCGCCGAGACGAGCGAGCTCGCGCCGACCGTCGCCGCGCTGTGTGCGCTCGCCGAGACCCCGTCCCGGCTCACGGGCATCGCGCATCTCCGCGGTCACGAGACGGACCGGCTCGCGGCCCTCGTCACGGAGATCACCCGGCTTGGGGGCGACGCGGAAGAGACGGCCGACGGACTCGTCATCCGACCTGCCAGGCTCCACGGCGGGGTCGTGCACAGCTACGCGGATCACCGGATGGCGACCGCGGGCGCCATCTGGGGCCTCGCGGTGGAGGGCGTCGAGGTCGAGGACATCGGGACGACGTCCAAGACGATGCCCGAGTTCCCTCAGATGTGGGCCCGCATGCTGGGTGACGGTGCCGCCCAGCGGGAGGCCTCCGGCGACGTCCCGGCCCCGAACGAGACCGTCAAGGCTCCCTAGCCGGATGGCAGCCCGGGAGTGGGACGAGAGCGATGTCAGAGTCCGTCCCAACAAGCGCGGAAGCCGTCCTCGGACGAAGGACCGGCCGAGCCACGAAGACGCCGTGACCGGCCGCATCATCACGGTCGATCGCGGGCGCTACACCGCGGTCGTCGCCGAGGACACCCCCGAGGAGCGGGTCGTCATCGCCGCGAGGGCCCGCGAACTGCGCCGCACGGCGGTCGTTCCCGGAGACTTCGTCGGGCTCGTCGGCGACGTGAGCGGGCGGCCCGACACGCTGGCGCGCCTCGTGCGGGTCCTGGATCGCCGGACGGTACTGAGGCGGAGCGCGGACGACGACGACCCCATCGAGCGCGTCGTCGTCGCCAACGCGGACCAGCTCGTGATCGTCGTCGCGGCGGCCAACCCCGAGCCGCGCACGGGATTCATCGACCGAGCCCTCGTCGCAGCGTATGACGCGGGAATCGAGCCCCTCCTGCTTGTCACGAAGGCCGATCTCAGGGACCCGGCCCCGCTCTTGGCGAACTACGAGCTCCTGCCGCTCTCCGTCGTCGTCAGTCGGACGGCCGAGGAGGCCGAGGAGCCCGAGGGCGGCGCGCTCGGCGCGGAAGCCGGCACCGAGCCGGAGGTCCACGGCGTCCGGCTCGACGACGACGCCGTCGCCCGGCTGCGCCGGGAGCTCGATGGCAAGGTGACCGTGCTCCTCGGCCACTCGGGCGTCGGGAAGTCGACCATGGTCAACGCGCTCACGGGGGCGCGGCGCGCCACCGGCGGCGTCAACGCCGTGACGGGCCGCGGCCGGCACACGTCGTCGTCCGCGCTGGCACTCCGGCTTGAAGGGGCACCGCCCGGAAGCTGGATCATCGATACCCCCGGCATCCGCTCCTTCGGGCTCGCGCACGTCGATCCCGACCGCATCCTGCGCGCGTTCCCCGACCTCGAGCCCGGAACCGAGGACTGTGCCCGCGGGTGCCGGCACGACGCGAGCGCCGTCGAGTGCGGGCTGGACGGCTGGGTCGCACGCGGAAAAGCGGGTCCCCAGGGCCCGGCGAGGCTCGCGTCGTTCCGCCGACTGCTGGTCGCAAGCCCGCGCGACGAGGCGGCCGACGCCAAGGAGCTCGGCACACTCTGAGCCCGGAACCTCCCACTCGCCGGGTACCGGAGGCGATAGCGTGGGTCCCATGACCCGTGCCGCCGAAGGCTACACCGACGATCTCCGTCTGGCCCATGTACTCGCCGACTCCGTGGACGCCCAGACGATGGATCGGTTCAAGGCCATCGACCTCCGGGTGGAGACGAAGCCGGACCTCACACCCGTCACCGACGCGGACCGCGCGGCAGAGGAGGCCATCCGCGGGCAGCTCTCTCGCTCGCGCCCGCGGGACGCGGTGATCGGCGAAGAGTTCGGCACGACCGGCCACGGCGCCCGCCGCTGGATCATCGACCCCATCGACGGGACGAAGAACTTCGTGCGGGGGGTGCCTGTGTGGGCCACGCTCATCGCGCTTGCGGACGGGGACGAGATCGTCGTCGGCGTCGTGAGTGCCCCTGCCCTGGGACGCAGATGGTGGGCCGCAAAGGGCGCCGGCGCCTACACCGGGCGCTCGCTCGCCGCCGCGACGCGGCTCAAGGTCTCGGACGTAGCGCGTGTCGAGGACGCTTCACTCTCGTACTCAAGCCTTTCCGGGTGGCGCGAACGGGGAAGCCTCGGGAATTTCCTGACGCTCACGGAAGATGTGTGGCGTACCCGCGCGTACGGAGACTTCTGGTCGTATTGCCTTGTCGCGGAGGGCGCGGTGGACATCGCAACCGAGCCCGAGCTCGCGCTGTACGACATGGCCGCGCTCGTGCCGATCGTCACCGAAGCCGGGGGCCGTTTCACGTCCCTCGAAGGCGTCGAGGGCCCGTGGGGCAGCAACGCCCTCGCGACGAACGGCATTCTCCACTCGGACGTGCTGCGGCGCCTGAACCCTGAGCACGACGACCTCCTGAACTCGTGAAGCCGCCGCGCGGTGCAGGCATGCGCCGCCTTAACGAGCTGTAACACGCGTCGACCGGCTGGAGGCCGGCCGTCGTCGTCCTCTAGTCTCATCCCCAAGGTCACGAGTGCCAGCGCGAAGCCCCGGCTTGCTGGCCGGCAACCCTCCAACGCGGCGGGGTGCCCCGGGTGACGACCAGGCCAGTCCGGAGCGGATCTGGCAAGCGCGGCCCCCGCGAGGCGGGGCCCCGACCCTGAGGTGCACCGTGAGCACACCCACCGTCGTTTCTCCGTCCCCCGCGAAGGCCGCTTCTTCCGCAGGAACTCCTGCGCCGGCCAACGGTGCCGCCGTCCCTGGCGACGCCACCCATCCGATGGCGGACGTCGTCGGGGCCGAGCTGGTCACCCCCCTCGTGGGCGGCGGGAGCACCCGCTACGTGAACCTCGACTATGCCGCGTCCGCGCCCGCCCTCAGCGAGGTTGCGGCTCATCTGAACGAGGTCCTCCCGTTCTACGCGAGCGTCCATCGTGGCGCCGGCTACGCGTCGCAGGTCAGCACGTCGCTCTACGAGAACGCGCGCACCATCGTCCGCGAGTTCGTCGGCGGCCGACCGGACGACGAGGTGGTCTTCACCCGCAATACGACGGACTCGCTCAACCTGCTCGCCAGCTGCCTCCCGGCGGCTGGCGACGTCCTGTACCTCGACATAGAGCACCACGCCAACCTCCTGCCGTGGCAAGGCCGACCTCACCGGAGCGTCGTCGCCGCCCGCACGCTCTCCGAGACGCTCGAACGCGTGCGGGCATGGCTCAAAGCCGGGGAGATCAGCCTCGTCGCCGTCACGGGCGCCTCGAACATCACCGGCGAGATCCTGCCGATCGCGGAGCTCGCAGCACTTGCCCACGAACACGGAGCCCGGATCGCGGTCGACGCCGCCCAGCTCGCGCCGCATCGCCGCATCGGCGTCGCGGCAGCGGACATCGACTACCTTGCGCTCTCGGGCCACAAGCTCTACGCGCCGTTTGGCGCCGGCGTCCTCGTGGGCCGGCGGGATTGGCTCGACAGCGGGCGGCCGCACCTCGCGGGGGGAGGCGCTGTCCGCGAAGTGCGCCTCGACTCGGTGGCTTGGGCGGACGGGCCGGCGCGGCACGAGGCCGGGTCCCCCAACGTGCTCGGCGCCGCAACCCTCGCCAAGGCCGCGCAGGTCCTGGGGAGCCTCGACGTGGAGTCGTGGTACCACCACGAGCAGCAGCTCAGAGACACGCTGGTAACGGGACTCGGGCAGATTGAGGGCGTCACTGTGCACCGGCTCTTCGAAGACTCAGATCCTGGTGCCGGCCCTGTCTCCCGCGGTTCAGTGGGCATCGTCAATTTCTCCATCGAGGGCCACGACGCGGGGCTCGCGGCAGCGTATCTCTCGGCCGAGCATGGCGTGGGCCTCCGTGACGGCCGTTTCTGCGCTCACCCTGCCCTCCGTCGGCTCGGTCTCGCTTCGGGTTCGCTCCGTGCGAGTTTCGGTCTCGGCTCGCGGCTCGAGGACGTCGAGCGGCTCGTGACGGGGGTGCGCGAGCTCGTGGAGCGGGGCCTGCGGCTCGACTACGCAGTCGACGCCGGCCGCTGGGTTCCGGTCGACGATTCGCGCCCATTCCCCGATTGGGCGCCCAACCTCCCTGGCACGGCCGGTGCCGCTCCGTGCGCTGTGGAGGACTGAGCGCATCGCATCCGCCGAGGTGCAGCCATGGCGGCCTCCCGGGTAGATTCCTCCGCGGAGAAGACAGCTTTCCGGGAGGAAGAAGGCATGGCACGCGGCGGACCCAAGTTCGACGATCGACGACGGCGGGAACTCGCCCAAGCCTTCATGGCTGGCGGAGAGCACTACGAGAGGGTGCGGCCCGGGTATCCCGAGGCCGCCGTCGACTGGCTCGTGCTGCCCGGAGCCCTCACCGCCGTCGACCTGGGAGCTGGGACCGGCAAGCTCTCGGGCCTGCTGTCTGCGCGCGGGCTCGAGGTGACCGCTGTGGATCCGAGCCCCGACATGCTCGGCGAGCTGAGACGCCTGTACCCGCGGATCCACGCCGTGGTCGGTACCGCCGAGTCCACCGGGCTCCCTGCCGCCTCGGCTGACCTCGTCGTGGCAGCACAGGCCTGGCATTGGTTCGACGTTCCCGCGGCAACCCGGGAAGTGGTCCGGCTCCTTGCGCCGGGGGGCTGTGCCGCGCTCGTGTGGAACCAGCTCGACACGTCGGTCCCCTGGGTGCACCGCCTCTCGCGGATCATGCATGCCGGCGACGTCCACAAGCCGGACTACCATCCCCCGGCAGGCCCCGAGCTGACGGGATGGGAGTCGGCGGTATTCCGCTGGCAGGAACCCACGAGCACTCTCGGCATCGTCGAGCTCGCCAAGTCACGGAGCTACTACCTGCGGGCGTCAGCCAAACACCGGGCGCGAGTCGAGGCGAACCTCGACTGGTACCTCCACGAGCATCTGGGCCACGAGGACCGAGAGGTGGTCGCGCTCCCGTACGTCA
Source organism: Sinomonas sp. (assembly GCF_036848755.1). Classification (NCBI taxonomy): domain Bacteria; kingdom Bacillati; phylum Actinomycetota; class Actinomycetes; order Micrococcales; family Micrococcaceae; genus Sinomonas; species Sinomonas sp. The sequence continues at coordinate 14,147 of NZ_DAIUJO010000044.1, forward strand.
CGCAGGTCTGGCGGGCCTTTCCCGCCCAGCCGTAGGCCACCCCGCCCGGCACCTTGTCTTCGCCAGCGCCTGAGGCTTAGATTTAGGTCAGCCGAAATTATCGGATAAGGCGCATCAAAGACCGTCCCAACAGACGGCGGGTCCCGGCGTGGGGGTGGCAAGGATGAGCAGGACGACCCGCGACACCGCGGCGCGGGCCCCCCGCCGCGCGGCGTGGCGTCTTGCCGCAGGCCTCCTCGGTCCTGCCTTCGTCGCATCGATCGCCTACGTCGACCCGGGCAACGTCGCTGCCAATCTCACGGCCGGCGCGCGCTACGGCTACCTCCTCGTGTGGGTGCTTGTCATCGCGGACGTGATGGCCATGCTCATCCAGTACCAGTCGGCGAAACTCGGGATCGTCACGGGCAGGACGCTCCCAGAACTCCTGAGCGAACGGCTCAAGCCGCGCGGCAGGCGGCTCTTCTGGCTCCAGGCCGAGGTCGTCGCGCTCGCGACCGATCTCGCGGAGGTGGTGGGCGGCGCGATCGCCCTCCAACTCCTGTTCCGCGTTCCCCTGCCAGTCGGCGCCGTCATCGTGGGCGCCGTCTCCCTGGGCATCCTGGCCATCCAAGACCACCGGACGCAGCAGCGCTTCGAACTGGCGATCATCGGCCTCCTCGCCGTCATCACCATCGGATTCCTCGCGGGGCTCATCGTGAGCCCGCCCTCGCCAGCAGGCGTCGCCGGGGGCCTCGTGCCGCATTTCGAAGGGCCCGACACGCTCCTGCTGGCCGCGTCGATGCTGGGCGCTACGGTCATGCCGCACGCTATCTACGTGCACTCGGCGCTTTCCCGGGACCGGCACCGCGCCGACCCGCACACCCACGTGCCAGCGACCGCCGTCGCCCGACTCCTCCGCGGCACGCGGCTGGACGTCCTCATCGCTCTCGGCATCGCCGGCGTCGTCAACGTCGGGATGCTCCTCCTCGCCGCCTCGACCCTGGGCGGACGGGGCGGCACCGACACCATCGAGGGCGCTCACGCGGCGATTACGAGCGCGCTCGGGCCGCTCGTGGGGACGGTGTTCGCCGTGGGGCTCCTGGCAAGCGGCCTGGCCTCCAGCGCCGTCGGTTCGTATGCGGGCGCCACCATCATGGACGGCCTGCTCCAACGGCGCATCCCGGTCGTGCTGCGGCGTGCCCTGACACTTGTCCCATCCGTGCTGCTCCTCGCGCTCGGCGTCGACCCGACGCTCTCGCTCGTCGTCAGCCAGGTCGTCTTGAGCTTCGGCATTCCGTTCGCGCTCGTCCCGCTCATCAGGCTCACGTCTGAACGTCGCCTCGTGGGCGCGTTCGCGTCCTCGGCGCTTCTCAAGGCAGCGTCGTGGACGAGCGCCGGGCTCGTCATCGCGCTCAATCTCACTCTCCTGTGGCTCACCTTCGTGCCAATCGCCTGACGGTAGGCTTGGAAGGGTGAAGAGCCAGCCATCCTCCTCGATCGAGGATTACGTGAAGGTGATCTACTCGTTCACGGAATGGCAGGACAAGCCCATCACGTCGTCCCAGCTCGCAGCGCGCCTCGGCGTCGCGAACTCGTCCGTCTCCGAGATGGTCCGCAAGCTCAAGGACCAAGGCCTCGTGGACCACCGCCCCTACGGTGCTGTCCGCCTCACGTCCGAGGGGGAACGCCTCGCCCTCACGATGGTGCGGCGCCACCGTCTTCTCGAAACGTTCCTCGTCCAGGAGCTCGGCTACCGCTGGGATGAGGTCCACGACGAGGCGGAACAGCTCGAGCACGCCGTGTCCGACACGTTCGTCGAAAGACTCGCCGAAAAGCTCGGGCACCCAGACCGGGACCCGCACGGAGACCCGATCCCGAGCCCGACCGGGCGCGTCGAGCACCCGCCGGCGCTCCCCCTCGGCGACCTTGACCCGGGCCACGAGGGCCTGATCACCCGGATCAGCGACGACGATCCCGAGATGCTGCGCTATCTCGCCCGAGAGCACATCGTGCTGGACACTGCGGTCCACGTGGTCCGTCGGAAGCCGTTCGGCGGTCCGCTCGTGGTCCGGATCGGGGCAGGGAGCAGCGCCCACGAATTCGACGTCCCCGACACGATCGCTTCGTCCCTGTGGGTCCACAGCCGGGTGCCACACGAGGGCTGCACACTCGAGCACGCCTGACACGCGTCGTCGCCGTCAGTCCCCGGTCTGGCTCGCCGCCTCGCCGGAAAGTCCCCCGTCCCCGAGGCCGGTTTCGCCGCGCGCCGGGTTGCGGATCCAGATGGCCGAGCTGACGGCGCTTGCTGCGAGAAGCAGGCCCGTGGCCAGCAAGCCTCGGCGGAACCCGGCGTCGTCCACCTTCCCGCCCATGATCCCGCCGGCCGCAGCAATGCACACGAGCGAGGCAATGCGGGCGACGGCGTTGTTCACCGCCGAGCCGATACCGGAATCCTCAGCCGGGACGGCCCCGAGAACGGCGGAGGTGAGGGGGGCGACCATGAGCGCAAGACCGAGGCCGAACAGCACGACGGGCGCAAGGATATCCCGCCAGTAATTCAGCGGCGGCACTTCGAACGCCATCCACGCGGACGAGCAAGCGGCCAGTGCGGGCCCAAGAGCCATGGGCAGCCGCGGCCCGATCCGGGCACCCAGACGTGCCGCCGTCGGCGACAGGAAGAGGAGGCACAGGGTCGCCGGCAGCAGCCCGAGCCCCGCCTCGAACGCGCGCAGCCCCATCCTCTGCTGCAGGTACAGGCCCAGCACGAAGAAGCTCATTCCCAAGCCTCCGTAGGCCCACAGGGTCGCCAGGTTGCCCGCGGCGAAGTTGCGCTCACGGAACAAACCGAGCGGGAGCATGGGCGACGCCGCGGTGTGCTGGCGGGCGACGAAGGCGACGCAACCCGCGACGCCGACGAGGAGACACCCGATCACCCAAGGGCTCCCCCACCCCGATGCACCCTGCTCGATCAGGCCGAGCACCAGGCCACCGAGGCCGACGACGGCCAGCGCCGCCCCGAGGGCGTCGAGCCGACCCGCGGGTTCCTGCCGGGGCGCCTCGCGGCGAAGAATCGTGAGCGGACGCCACATGAGAGCCGAGGGCACAATGTTGACGAGGAAGACGAGCCGCCACGTCGCAAGGTCGACGGCTGCTCCGCCCACGAACGGTGCGGCGACCGACGCGGCGGCCGTCCACGCGGTCCACTGCCCGATCATGCGGGCTCGCACTCCTCCCGCGGCGGACGCCATGATGAGCGCGAGTGCGCTGGGCGTCACGACCGCCGCGGCCGTGCCTTGGAGGACCCGCGCCCCCACCAGCATCCAGGCGTTCCACGACAGACCGCAGATGAGAGACGTCACCGCAAACGCGACGATCCCGATTTCAAGCAGTCGAGCACGTCCATAACGGTCCGCGACCGTGCCCGCCGCAAGGATCAGCGCGCCGAGGGTGAGGAGGTAGCCGTCCACGACCCACTGCTGAAATGCGAGCCCGCCGCCAAGCTCTCGGCCCATTGCCGGGAGCGCGAGGTTGACGGCGCTCCCGTCGAGGATCACCAGGCAGCTCGAGCAGACAGCGACGAACAGGACTCGGCGCTGGTTTTGGGTCATTGCCGTGGGTTCATTTCTGCCTGGCCGAGCCGTCGTCACAGCCTCATCCTGCTCCCGTCCGGTGCAGAGGTCGAGAGGCCGATCTCGGGCTTCCACGGTTCGACCGCCTTTCCAGCGGGTATACCCGGGCCGTGAGGAGGCGCAGGGGGTGGTTCGCACGAGTCCGGATCGGGTAAGCCGTAAGAGAAGGAGGAGAGCGATGAATTCTTCAGGCGGGGCATTCGTCACCCCGGTCTACGGCAGTGAGGGCCGCGCCTACCTCAGCATGTGCGATGGGCATCGCTACGGCGTGGTGTTCCCCGACAAGGAACAGGCGCGTGCATGCGCCGAGCAACACAACGTCTCCCATCACCACGGGCGCCCCCCTCGCTTCCGGGCCTTCGGGTTTCAGGACTTCACCGGCGAGCACCTCGCGTAGCCACGGCAGGGACGCTGGCAGCAGAAAACAAAACACCCCCGGTCCTGGGACCGGGGGTGGAATGTGGAGATGGGGGGAATTGAACCCCCGTCCGATGCGGCTTTGTCAGGGCTTCTCCGGGCGCAGTGCGCTTCGGGATTTCTCGGCCCCAGCCATCATGCACACAAGTGGCTGACCCGGGCCCAGTCATCTAAAAGTCCCAGCAGCCCCAATGACGAGGGCTACCAGCAGTGGCTATCTAATCGACGCCAGGATCCGGGACGATAGCGTTCCCGGGCTGACGGACTCGTTCGCTACTTAGGCAGCGAGAGCGAAGTCAGTGCGCTTAGAGTTGGCACTTATTGTTTTGCAGAGAGCGTTGACGAGATGACTCTGCATCCTCGGCCCGCTTCACCTGTCTCGACCAACACCGTCGAAACCGATCATCCCCTATTCGGTTGTCAAACCGCCGGACGCCTCTCGACGGCCGGAACAATCAGTATAGCGCTTCGTGCACGTCGGGTATTCCCGGCCTCAGTGGGGCAGGAGACCGGCCCGGTCCTTCGCCTCCAGCACCTCGAGAGCGGCGGCGTCCACCGTCTTGGCGAAGCCGGGATCGGAGCGCGCGCGGTCGACGATGCCCTGCCAAACCCTGGGCGCGAGAGTCTGGTCTGTGCAGAGGACCATGGTGCCTCCCGCGCCAAGGAAATCCACTCCCCGATGGTCCAGGAGGAAGCCCGAGACCTGCGTCGCGTCGCAGATGTCGTCCGAGACCACAATGCCCTGGAAGCCCAGATCCCCGCGCAGCATCCCCTGAATGACTGTCGGCGAGAAGACCGCGTAGTTGTTCGGGTCGATCGCCGGGTAGAACGCGTTCGAGAGCATGACCCACGGGACTCCCGCCCGAACCGCCTCGGCGAACGGCGCAACGTACGCATCATCCCGCGTGGTCACCGAATCGGTGACAGTCGTGTTGGTGTCAGTATTCGCAGTGACTCTGCCGAGCCCCGGGAAGTGCTTGGCGGTGGCCACCACGCCCGAATCCGCCATGCCCTGTGCGAAAGCGATGCCGTGCGCCGCGACAGCGTCGGGGCTGAACCCGAACTCGCGCTGATACTTCCCGATCGGGATGTTCTGGGGTGCGAAGGCAGCCGACGGCACCGTGTCCATCACGGGGGCGAAGTTGACGTCGACGCCGGCCGCGGCCAGTTCGCGCCCCCACTCGGCGGCGGAGGCCCGCAATTCATCAGGAGTCATCGATCCTTGCGCGAGAGCGGAGGGGATGTTCGAAAAGCCAGGGCCCCGGAGGATCTGGACTTGGCCGCCCTCCTGATCCGTGGCGACGAACGGAGCGACGCCCAGCGTAGCCGGGGTCACCTGGGCTCGCGCCGTCTGGACGACGCCACCCACGGCAGCAGCCCCCGCCGTCGTCCGCCCTTTGAGGAAGACATTGCCGATGTGGTCGCTGCCCAGCGCGGTGAGCGATGCCGCATCGAGGCCCGAGACCGGGACGCTTGTCATGACGACCTGCCCAGCCCGCTGTTCAAGGGTCATCGAAGCGAGCACCTGCTGGGCGCGGCTCTGCGGCGGAGGCGGCGGCGCGGACGACGGCGGAGAGCTGGGGCGCGTCGTCGTGCGGGACGAGGTCGGGGTTGGGCTCTGGGTCGGCGATTGCGTGCTCGGGGCCGGGAGGGACGACGACGGAGAGGCGGCGCTCGGCGTCGTCCTGGAAGCAACCAGGCCGGGAACAACGACGGCGGCGAGCCCGCCGAGAATGAGCACGACACTCGCGACGATCGCGATCAGCGCCCTACGGCTCAGCTGGGCCACGGTCCCTTCCTGTCGGCGTCGATTCGGCTTCGGCTATCCTGCCGTCGGTTCGGGACCCCGGTCAGCGCCGGTTGCGCGCCCGCATGGCCCGCAACGCCTCGCGGTTGTCCTGCTTTTCGCGGAGCGCCTGACGTTTGTCGTATTCCTTCTTGCCTCGCCCGAGCGCGATCTCAACCTTGGCGCGCCCCTCATTGAAGTAGACCTGCAGCGGGACAACGGTCAGGCCCTGCTCGTTGACCTTGTGCTCGATCTTGACGAGCTCCTCGCGGTGGAGCAGAAGCTTCCGGCGTCGGCGTGCCGAGTGATTGGTCCAGCTCCCCTGGGTGTATTCGGGGATGTTGACCCCCTCGAGCCAGAGCTCTCCGTTCGAGAACGTGCAGAACCCGTCGGTCAGCGAGATGTGGCCCTCACGGAGGGACTTGACCTCGGTGCCCATGAGCACGAGCCCGGCCTCCCACGTGTCGAGGATGTGGTAGTCGTGCCGGGCCTTGCGGTTGGTCGCTACTGCCTTCCGGCCGGTTTCCTTGGGCACGCCTGTCCCTCCTTCGCTGGGCTCGGGTTCGGGTCGATCTGGAGCCGACGGCTCCCGGAGACCTCAGAATTCTATCGCAGCGTGCCTACAGGATGCTGAGCGGGTTGACCGGCGATCCGTTGAGCCACGTCTCGAAGTGGGCATGGCAACCCGTGGAGTTTCCCGTGCTGCCCGAGTAGGCGATGAGTTGGCCCTGGCTGACCGACTGCCCCGGCGAGACCACCACGCTCGAGTTGTGATAGTAGACGGTCGTGAGGGCATTCCCCTGAACCACGCCGTGGGAGATCATCACCGTCCATCCCCCACCGCCGTTCGTCCATCCGCCCACGGTCACAGTTCCGCTGGCCGCCGCGTACACGGGCGTGCCGCAGGTCACCCCGAAGTCGATGCCGGTGTGCATGTAACCGCCGGTGCCCAGGAAGTCGATCGTTCCGGGCGGCGTCGGCCGCCACCCGAATCCCGAGGTGATGGGCGGGTTTCCTGCGAACGGGTAGCGAAGGCCGAAGGCCGACGGCGAGCCTACCTGAACGGCTTGGTCGCGCACGGACTGTGCCGCGGCGTCGGCGGCCGAATTGTTCTGGCCCGCGGCGAGCGCGGCCGCCCGTGCCTCTGCCGCCCGCTGCTCGGCAAGCCTGCGTTGCTCGGCCTCCCACGCCTCGCGCAGTCGCCGGTCACGTTCTGCGATCTGCGCGGCAATCTGGTCCTGTTGCCGCTTGACGTCGGCCATCTGCTGCTGAATAGCCGGCCGCTGTGCTTCGAGTTCAGTGTTGAGGCGATCCGTATCGGAGACGAGCTTGTCCACGGCAGCCTTCTTCGACGCGGCGTCGTCGCGGGCCGCCTGCTCCCGTTGGAGCGCTTGGTCCGCCTGGGACTTCAGGTCCTGAATCTGACTCTCCACCGCAGCGAGACGCGCTTCGGAATTGACGTTGGCGGCCGTCTGCTGCGAAAGCCGCTCGAGGGCGGCGTTCTGGCTCCGCAGCGCCTGATCGGCGAGGTCAATGCTTCCGGTCAGGCTTCCGCCTCCCGCGTCGCCGAAGATCAGGCTCAGGTCGGAAGGAACCCCGCCTGCCTTGTAGGCCTGGGTGGCGATCTGTCCGATGAGCTTCTTCGTCTGCGCGGCCTGACCTCGATCGTCGGCGATCTGCTGTGTGATCTTTGCCTTGTCCTGCTGCGCCGCTTCGACTCGAACGGCGAGGGCTCCCGCCTCCTTGGTCGCCGACGCAACCCGCCCTTGCGCATCGACGAGGGCCTGCTGCGCGCCCGGAAGCTGGGCCCGGTAGTTCGCGAGATCGGAAGCCGACTGGGCGATCCGTCCATCGAGGAATTCCAATGACGATTCCACCTGCTCAGCCTGCTGCGCGAGCTGGGCCTTCTGATCGTCGAGGTCATCTGCCCGCGCTGCCCCAGAGGCCACGAGGGTCAAGGCAAGCGAAACAGCGGCGACCGCGGCCGGTCCGCGGAATGCTACCGCGGCCCCTTTCCGACCGGCGTCAGTGGTGCGAGTGGTCGGCATGTCACACCTTCAGATAGCGGCGGAGCGTCAGCATGGATGACACGCCCGCGAGCACGACCCCCAGTCCGACCAAGAGCGGAGACAGCATGAGCGCCTGACCCGGCGAGATGAACGCGGTATCCGGGTACTGTTTGGCGAGGACATCACCGAGGAAGAACTTCGCCACCGCCCATACCGTCGCGGAGGCGAGCACGGCTCCCACGACGGCCGCGATCACCCCCTCGAGGACGAAGGGCAGTTGAATCACGAGCTTCGACGCCCCCACGAGCCGCATGATCCCGGTCTCCCGGCGTCTGCTGAAGGCGGAGAGTCTGATCGTTGTGCCGATCAGCAGGATCGCGCACACGATCATGACCGCGGCGATGACGATCGCCACCACGGACGCGCCGTTCATGACCGAGAAGAGCTTCTCCAACAACTGTCTCTGGTCGATCACCGTTTCGACCCCAGGACGCGACGAGAACGTCTCGCTGATGATCTGGTACTTCTGCGGGTCCTTGAGATTGATCCGGAACGACGAAGGCAACTGGTCCGGCGTCACCGAATCGACGATCGGCGAATTCGCGAACTGTTCTTTGAAGTGCTGGTACGCCTCAGACTGCGACTCGTAGTGGTAGTCGTTGATGTACTGGGCCACGGCGGGCGAATCCAGAAGGGCTTGGATTGCCTTCTGCTGGTCGGGCGTCACCGGGCCGCTCGCGCAGCCGGCGGAGCTGGATCCCGGTCCGCACAGGAAGATCGCGACCTGGACTCGGTCGTACCAGTAGCCCTTCATCTGGTTGATCTGGAGCTGGAGGATCCCGGCCGCACCGACGAACGTGAGCGACACGAACGTCACGAGGATGACGGAGACGACCATGGACAGGTTGCGGCGCAAGCCGCTCGTGATCTCGCCGAGAATGAACGCGAGGCGCATCAGATCTCCTCCTCGCCCACACCCGAAGGGGACGAAACGCTATGGCGGTCCTCGGCCGGCTCCCCCAGCCGAGGCGGACGTACGGCTGGCATCATCGAGGTGTAGAGGGCCTTCGCCTCGTCCCGGAGGATGCGGCCAGCCCCGAGCTCGATGACTCGCTTGCGCATCGAGTTGACGATGTCGTCGTCGTGCGTTGCCATGACGACGGTGGTGCCGTTCTGGTTGATCTTGTCGAGCACCTGCATGATGCCCTGTGAAGTGGTGGGGTCAAGGTTTCCGGTCGGCTCGTCGGCGAGCAGAATGCCGGGTCGGTTGACGACAGCACGGGCGATGGCAACGCGCTGCTGCTCGCCGCCTGAGAGTTCGTGCGGCATGCGGTGGCCCATGCCCTCGAGCCCGACCGTCTTGAGCACTTCGGGGACGGTCTCGCGGATGACACTCCGGTTCTTTCCAATGACCTGCATGGCGAAGGCAACGTTGGCGAACACCGTCTTCTGGGGCAGGAGCCGGAAGTCCTGGAAGACGACGCCGATCCCCCTCCGGAGGCGTGGAACCCGCCAGCTGGAGAGCTTCGCGACGTTCTGGCCCGCAACGAAAACGGCGCCCGAGGTGGCCCGATCCTCGCGGAGCACGAGACGGAGAAAGGTCGACTTGCCGGAGCCGGACGGGCCGACGAGGAATGCGAATTCGCCGCGCTGGACCTCGATCGAGACCGAGTCGAGCGCTGGCCTGGCCTTCTTGTCGTAGACCATCGTGACGTTGTCGAAGCGGATCATGGCACTTCCGGCCCGGCTTGGATGCAGAACATCCAGCACCCGGCGCACGGGCAGGGCTCGGGGACGGAGAGCGCCGGCTGCTCGACTATAAGCACGCGTCCGGCCTCCGGCGTCCTGTTGAGGCGGCGTGTCGCCGGAGCGCTTGAGAACTAGCTCTCGGCGAGCTGCCGCTGTGATGCACGCCAGCGAATGCCGGCGTCGATGAAGTCGTCGATATCGCCGTCCAGCACCGCTGCGGGGTTCCCCACCTCATGCTCGGTGCGCAGGTCCTTGACCATCTGGTAGGGGTTCAGAACGTAGGAACGCATCTGGTCACCCCAGGACGCCTTCACGTCGCCGGCGAGCGCCTTCTTCTCGGCGTCCTCCTGCTCCTTCTTCAGGAGCAGGAGCCGAGACTGAAGGACGCGCAGGGCAGCGGCGCGGTTCTGGATCTGCGACTTCTCGTTCTGCATCGAGACGACGATGCCGGTCGGGATGTGGGTGAGGCGGACAGCAGAGTCTGTCGTGTTGACCGATTGGCCACCGGGACCGGACGAACGGAAGACGTCGACCCGGATCTCATTGTCCGGAATCTCGATCGAGTCGGTCTGCTCGATGAGCGGAATGACCTCGACGGCCGCGAACGACGTCTGGCGGCGGCCTTGGTTGTCGAACGGGCTGATGCGCACCAGTCGGTGGGTGCCCGCCTCGACCGAGAGGGTGCCGTAGGCGAACGGCGCGTTGACCTCGAACGTGGCGGACTTGATCCCCGCTTCTTCCGCGTAGGAGGTATCCATCACTTTCGTCGCGTAACCCCTCCGCTCGGCCCACCGGAGGTACATCCGCATGAGCATCTCCGCGAAGTCGGCGGCGTCGACGCCGCCGGCGCCCGACCGGATGGTGACGACGGCCTCCCGTTCGTCATACTCGCCATTGAGCAGAGTCACGACCTCGAGCTCCTCGAGCGACTTCCTGATCGACTCGAGTTCCTTGACCGCCTCGGCCAGGGAGTCGGGGTCGGCCTCCTCGTGGGCGAGCTCGACGAGCACCTCGAGGTCGTCGATGCGCGTTCCGAGCTTCTCTACGCGTTCGAGTTCCGACTGGCGGTGAGACAGGCGGGACGTCACCTGCTGGGCCTTGGCGGGGTCGTCCCAAAGGTCGGGTGCCCCGGCAGCTTCGCTGAGCTCGGCGATCTCCTGGCGCAGCGCGTCCACATCCGTCACCTGCTCGATGGAATCGTGGGTACTCCGGAGGGCCCGGATTTCTGCGGGAAAATCGATCTCAGCCATATCCCTCCAAGGTTACGCCATCGCTCACCGGCTGAGCCGCGCGCGTGCGGTAGACGTCGCCTCTATGCGAAGCCCTTCAGGAAGAAGAATGCTGACGACGGGAAACCGGACGACGGCGCTGAGGGTCACGCGCGCGCTGCGGCCGTCCGGCGAACCAGTGGCGCTGCCAAGGCTGAAGCCTTCGAATCGCTGCTCAGCCCCGCTTTCGTCCAAGAAGGCGACCGCGGCACCGCGGACGCGTTCGGACCTCAGGAGCGCCTCAGGGGGCCCGGTGCTGCCAACGACATCCCCGAACGTAAAGCTGTCCGCAGCCGCTTGAGCCGCGCCGTCCGCGACAGACAGCAGCCGCTGGCGCTCTACGTGCACTGCGGAGGCTCCCACGACGATCGATGCGACCAGAAGGCACAGTGTGGCGTAGCCAGCGATCAGGAGCAGGATCTGGCCGGCTTCCTCGTCCCCCTTCGAGCGACCGTCTCTCCGCGGAGCGGGACTCACCTGTACCTCCCGATCTTCTGAGTTGCGGTGGCTTCCACCCGTCCCGCCGTGAGCCCCGTCCGCCCCCACGCCGGGGCGAGCGGGAGCGGCGCTTCGATCTCCACCGTCACGGTGACCGCGCTTCCCGCCGCGAGGCAATCAGCCGGGCTGCACGTCACCACCGTCGTGACCCTCCCCGGTTCCATCCCGAAATCCGAGACGGCGACGCGAACGGCTTCCTCCACCCGCGTCCTCCCTGAGGTGGCATCCGGCGCAGCGGCAAACACCTTGGCCGCATGATCGGCGGCGCCGACGGCGGCATACGTCGCAGCCTGCAGGACTCCCATGGTCACCACGAAGTAGACCACCGGCACGAGCAGCAGGGCGCCCAGAACAACGAATTCGACGACGGCACTCCCCTTTTCGTGGTCTGCACGTTGGGTGCCGAGCCCGACGCCGTCGCCAGGCCGGAGCTTAACGGCGCCGGCTTTAGCCTGGGCCGCGCGAGTGATGCGCGCCCGGTTCGGAACCCGCACCCGGTTCGGGACGCGGACCCGATTACGGCACGGGCGCATGACCAGCCACTTCAAGGACACCCGATGGGCCCGCGAAACCGACAATCGGCAAGGGCGCGCGCATCCGGACCTCAAGCAACGAGGTTCCAGCCTCCGAAATCACGTGCGCGGCGGTCACGTCCGACGCGAAGGAAGGCCCGAGCGCCGCCGTCGCGAGCTCCGCGGCACGTCCCCTCGCATCCGGGAGTCCGCGATCCGCGAGCGCGCCATACCGCGCCCCCGAGGCGGCAGCGTCGACCAGGGTGTTCCGTACGTGAAGCACGAGCGTCAGCTGCACGATAGCGAGGAACAGGACGGTCAGAAAGCCGCCCACCAGCACGAAATCGGCCGGAGCCGACCCAGCGTCTGACCGCCCCGGGTCCCGGCGGCGGCACCGAACGCGCATCATGCGTCTACTTGCTCACCTTGCTGATCGCCTGCTGAAACAGGCCTTCGAGGGCAGGCGCGGCAATGGCCAGAAGACCCATGACCAATACAGCGCTCATCAGCGTGATCATCACCCAGCCAGGCACGTCGCCCCGTTCATGTTCGGAGCCGCGAGCTTCCCCACGATTGCTGCCCGGAACCTCGTTGGTCACGATCGTGGCCCAGAGGCCGAGCGTCCTCGCCGCGCCGACAAGCCGCCCTGCGATGATGTTCATGATTCCCCTTTTCCTTTGCTGCATGTGCTGCATGACGTTTCCCTTTGCTGCATGGCGTTGCGTGGAAGTCTGATTCGGCTGTCGGGAGGCCGTGAACGGTTTGTCATGGCCCGAGGGCGATGCTGGCGAACCCTGGGAAGACCGCGAACAGGATGGTCAGCGGGAGGATTCCAAAGACAAGCGGGACCATCATGCCGATTTCCTTACGACCTGCTGCCTCCATGAGGTCTCGTTTCGCTGCGTCGCGGACATCTTGTGCTTGTGCTCGAAGCACCTCGGCAAGAGGGGTGCCCCGTTCGATCGCCACGACGAGGCCGTCGACGAACCGCGAAATCGGTGCGAGTTCGAGCCGATGGGCCATCGATCGCAGCGCCGCAACGAGCGCGGTGCCAGCCTGCGCATCAGCAACGACCTTTGAGAACTCCTGGCCCAGCGCTCCCGCCGAGAGCCGTGCGAGTCGATCTAGCGCGCCCGCGGCCGTCTCTCCCGCCCCGACCGCGAGGGCCAACATGTCCGCGATGGCCGGGAACTCCGCAAGGATGCGTTGGCGCCTTCTGCGCACCGCGGCTTTGAGGACCAGGTCCCTGCCCAGGGCTCCGGCGGCACCCGCCGCCAGAGACAGCCCCACCGCGAGCGGAGCGGAGATCCGGCCAGTTGAAGCGCTGGCGATCGCCAGAACGGACGCCACCGCGAATGCCAGGCCCCCGCAAAGGATCTGTTCGGACCGGAACTCGACGGCGCTTCTCGACGAACCCGCTTGGGCAAGTCGCCTTTCGAGACGCGCCTTGCCCTCGCCGAGGCCGGATATCGAAGTGGCCGCCTCCGCGAGGACCGGTCTGAGGATGCGCTCGAGCGCGCCGAAAGGCGCCGGGACGCCGCGATCTCGTCGCAGCAGACGTGACGACGCATCGACCGACCGCAACTGTGGGGCGATGCGTTCCGCGAGCGTTGTGCGGCGCACCCCAGGAATCCGAATGCACGTAATCCACAGCCCGGCACCGAGGAGTGCCCCACTCACCGCGGCGAGTCCCATCGTCGGGGTCATCGGAGGATCCGCTCTTCGGCCGGAAGGGCGCCGATCCGGAGCATGAGGCGGTAGCAGACGAACGAGACGACGAGGCCGCCGGCCAGGACCAAGAGCCCGACAGGGCGCGCGTATGCTGCCATCGCCTCTGGCCGCGCGGCGAGAAGCAGAAGAACCGCCCACGGAGCCGCCACCGCGAGACGGGCACCGTTGACCGTCCACGACTGCCGCGCCTCGAGTTCGCTCCTGGTCCGAAGGTTCTCGCGGAGGCACTCGCTCAGCGTCGAGAGGAGGCGACCGAAATCAGAACCTCCGACCGCGCGCGTCAAGCGCAGGGCTTCGATGATCCGATCCGCGACAGGGTCAGCAAGGCTGTCCTTCAGACGGTCGAGCGAGTCGCTGAAACTGCCTCCTGACCGGAAGTCGGCCGCAAAAGCCACGAAGACCGGACGCAAGAGCTCGGGCCCCTTATCGCCTAATTGCATGAGTGCTTCCGGGAGTGAGAGACCCGCGCGGATGGCTGACCGCAAGTGGTCCACGGCATCGGGCCAGACCTCCCGGAGCGCGCGAGCTCGCCGCTTGGCCTGCCATAGCACAAGGGTGAACGGCATGCTGGAGGCGAACAAACCGAAGCACAGACCGATCGGCCAGGTGGTTGCCCCGGTGATGAGAACGGCGACGAGAGATCCAAGGCCGAACGAGGCCCCGGCCAGCCGCGCGGGAGACAGGTTGTCGATCCCAGCCTGGCGCAGTATTTGCTCGGTCCTCCTGGGCCTAGCCGAGCCCTTCTTCACCCGTCGGGGCTCCCAGCACGCGCGCCACACGAGGAATAGGCCAAGGCCGCCGATAAGACCGAGTGCCGGTGCCATCAGGCGGCGTCCAACGAGGCCGCGTCGATCCCGGCCCTTGCGAACTTGGCTGCTTTCGGCAAGCCGGTTCCGGACGGGCGAAGCAGTCCTTCCAGGCGAGCAAAGACTGAGGACGCCTCGATCAGGCCGTTTTCAACCCTCTCGCCCAGCGCAAGAATTTCGGCAACCTGGCGGTGTCCATCGGGAGCGCGCGTGCAGTGCACGACGAGGTCGATGCAGGCGGCGACCGTGGGCACGATGAACTCAGAGGAGATGTTAGAGCCCGCTAGAAGAGGCAGGGTGCAGAGCTTGGTGACGGCATTGCGAGCCGAATTGGCATGAATCGTACACATCCCAGGCAGCCCTGCGTTCAGTGCGATGAGCATGTCCAGGCTCTCCGCCTCCCGCACTTCCCCGACCACGAGTCGGTCGGGGCGCATGCGCAGGGCCTCCTTCACGAGGCGTCGGAGAGGTATCTCGCCCGTCCCTTCAAGGTTGGCCTGACGGCATTGAAGACCCACGACGTCCCGGAGCGGGAAGCGAAGCTCGAAGATCTCCTCGACCGTTACAACCCGCTCGCCGGCCCGGATGGAGGCTCCGAGACAATTGAGCATCGTCGTCTTGCCAGCCTGAGTCGCGCCAGAGACAAGGATGTTGAGGCCCCCGGAAACGGCGGCAGCAAGGAACTGGGCAGCGTGGTGGGTCAATGAACCGAGTTCGACGAGATGTTCCAGACGCGAGGCGCGAGCAACGAACTTTCGTATGTTGACCGCCCAGTGTCGCCGGGTCACATCGGGGATGACCACATGAAGGCGCGACCCGTCGGGCAATGCTGCATC
>NZ_DAIUJO010000045.1:0-28878 GCF_036848755.1 Sinomonas sp.
CCCTCGTGACGATCCAGCCGGGCACCGGCAAGGTCGTGGCGATGGCGCAGAACTCGCGCATGCTCTCCGGCCAGGGCACGGACTTCGTCACGGCCTACAACTTCAACGTCGACAGCGCGGACGCGAGCGGGAACCCGCTAGGCGGGGTCGGCGGCATGCAGCCCGGCTCGACGCTCAAACCCGTGACCCTCGCCGCGTGGCTGGACGAGGGCAAGCCGACGAACCAGGTCGTGGACGCCTCGCGACGCGTGTACCCGCTGAACTACCCCTGGCGGGACACCTGCTCGAAGGTTGTCGGGGCGTACGACGACGCCGAGGTCGGCTTGGGCGCGACGAACGACCTCCAGAACGACGAGCCCAACTGGTACTACCCGATGAGTGTGCGGGAGGGCATCGCCCAGTCGATCAACACCGCTACGTTCGCCTCCGCTGCGGGGCTGAACGACTTCTGCGACATCCAGCGGGCCGCGGATGCCCTCGGCCTTCACAAGGGCGACAAGGCCGGGGACAAGCTGAACCTCTCGACCCTGGGCAACCTGCTCGGCGGCGAGAACGTCGCTCCGCTGACGATGGCGAATGCGTTCGCGACGTTCGCCGCCGACGGCACCTACTGCACACCCATCTCGATCACCGAGGTCGACGACGCACAGGGCCACAAGATCGGCGGCCAGACGCAGAGCTGCCAGGCGGACGCCCTCAAGCCGGGCGTGGCCCAGGCGGCGACGAACGTCCTGCAGGACGTCGGTACGAAGGGTTCGGGCCTGCTCATCCCCGAGAAGCTGGGTGTCCCGGACGCGATGAAGACCGGCACCAATCAGTACAACAACCAGACATGGGTCGTCGGCTACACGAAGGGCCTGGCGACCGCGTCCTTCTTCGGCGATCCGTTCAACTCCACCGCGCGCATCGGCCGAAATCTGACCGTCAACGGCCAGTTCTACCCCGTCGTCGACGGCGCCTACATCGCCGGCCCGCAGTGGGCACGGTACATGCAGCAGGCGCTCGGCTACTACGACCACGGCAACTTCGACGCGCCGCCCCAGAATCTCATCACCGCTACGCCCACGCAGAGCCACCCGGCCTCGGGCGCGTCGACGAACGGCTCCAGCCCTCCGCCCTCGGCCGCGCCGGCGGCTCCCCCCGCTCCGGCGGGCAAGGGCAGGGGAAGATGACAATGCCCTCCCTGGCAAGGTTCCTACGAGAGCCCGGCTCAGCGAAAGGAAGCTGAAGCAGCCCCTCGCCAAAGGGTGCCTAGCAAGCCAGGTGACAAGGGCAGATCCTCGACGAGGGCAGAGTCTCGACGAGGGGAGGTCCTCTCAGAGGCCCAGGATCAGCAGCGTCTCCGGAGCGGGCGCGCGGGCGCCCGCCGAGAATTCGTCCATGGCCGCGACGATCGCGGCCCGCTCGGTCCTGTCGAGACCCTCGAGGATCTCGCCGATGGCCAGCCGGCGTCGTTCCGTGGCCTCCTCGACGATGGCTGCACCCCGTGGCTGCAGGGCAATCAAGACCTCCCTCCGGCTGTCGGGGCTGGGCTGTCTGGTCACGAGGCCTGCCTCCTGCATGCGGTCCAGGAAGCGGCTGAACGTCGAGGGCACGCTGCCCAGTTTCGCTGCGAGGATCCCGATCGGGACGGGACCGGAACTGGCCAGGACCACCAGGACCCGGAACTGCGGGAGGGTGACCGATTCGAGGGCTTCAGCCACGGACCGGGCGACGACTCCGAGCAGCGCGCGCGAGGCGCGCAGAACGGCCTCGACCTCGTCGTACACGCCGCTGCCCTCTGCCTGGCTCGCGATGGGTGCCATGGTGGCCTCCTTTCCCTGCTATTGTCTTCTTCAAAACATGTGCATCATGCAAATGTTGTCATTCTACATTCTAGGAGGTCCTCCGGTGCCGTCAGCCGCCGTTCGCGGTTCCAGGATCAGGGCGCTCGGGCGCGGCGTGGGTGAGAGGCTCGGGGTGGGGTCGCTGCCCCTCGTGATCCTCTCCGTCATCGTGGGCCTGGGAGCCGGCCTGGCGGCGGTAGCCTTCCGCTGGCTCATCGTCGGAGCCACGCAGCTCTTCTCGGGGGCGGCCGATTACGCCGGCACCCAGGGCCATCCGGCCAACCACTGGGTGCCATGGCTCGGGCCCGCATTCGTGGTGCTTGCCCCGGCCGTAGGCGGCCTCGTCTACGGTCCGCTCGTGCACTTCTTCGCCCGGGAGGCCCGGGGGCACGGGGTTCCCGAGGTGATGTACGCCGTCGCCCGCAAGGGCGGGAGGATCAAGGGGCGCGTCGCCGTCGTCAAAGCCCTCGCCTCGGCCCTCACCATCGGCTCAGGGGGATCCGTAGGCCGGGAGGGGCCGATCGTGCAGATCGGCTCGGCGCTCGGCTCGCGGCTGGGGACGCTCGCCGGGTCCTCAGAGGCCCAGCTCCGGACCCTCGTGGCATGCGGTGCCGCGGGTGGGATCGCGGCCACCTTCAACGCACCGATCGCGGGCGTGTTCTTCGCGCTCGAGCTGATCCTGCGGGATTTCGCCGCCCGCTCGTTCGCCGCCGTCATGCTCTCCTCGATCGCCGCTTCTGTCGTCGGCCGGGCCCTCCTCGGAAACTATCCGTTCCTGCAGCTGCCGGCGTTCACGGTCTCGAACCCCGCCGAGATGCTCCTGTTCGCCCTCCTCGGCCTCGTGGCAGGGGGAATTGGAGTGCTCTTCTCCAAGATCCTCTACGCGATCGAGGACTTCTGCGACTGGCTCTGGCGCGGCCCGGAATGGCTCAGGCCCGCGGTGGGCGGGCTGCTGCTCGGGTGCCTGCTGCTGGCCCTCCCGCAGATGTACGGGGTCGGCTATCCGGTGCTCGAGAACAGCGTCCTGGGACACTACGCGCTCGGATTCCTGCTGCTCCTGGCCGCCGCAAAGATCCTGGCCACGAGCTTGACCATCGGAATCGGCGGGTCCGGGGGAGTCTTTGCACCCTCGCTGTTCGTCGGTGCGACAGCGGGAGCAGCGTTCGGCCAGGCCGCAGCGTTGGTCTTCCCGTCGCTGGCAGGCCACGCGGGCGCCTTCGCTCTGGTCGGCATGGGAGCCGTCTTCGCCGGGTCGACCAGAGCGGCCATCACCGCCGGGCTGATCATCTTCGAACTCAGCGGGGAGTACTCGCTCATCCTGCCGATCCTGTTGGCGGTCCTCGTCGCGACGGCCGTCTCTGCGCTGGTGAGCCGCGACACGATCTACACCCGCAAGCTGCTCCGGCGCGGCGTCGACATCTCGGCGCCGGCCCGGGGGGCTGGGATGCTCCGCGGGCACACGGTTGCCGAGGCGATGGGTCCCGCCCGCCAGGCGGTCGTCGACAGCCTCTCGGCCCGCGAAGCCGGCAGGCTGCTCGTGGAAGCAGGCGGAGCCCTTCCCGTGGTTGACGGAAGCGGGAGATTCGCCGGCGTGATCACCCCAGCCACCCTCGCCGCGGGCTTCGAGGCCGAGGACGACGCCGACCGCCTCACCGTGGGAGCACTCGCCCAGGCGACCGCGGCCTTGGACAGGGAAGAGGGGCTCGATGCCGCCGTGGAGGCTGTCCTCGCCGCCGGGGAGACGGACGGCCTTCCTGTGATCGACTCCGACGGAACCCTCTGCGGGTGGCTCAGCACCGAGCACGTCCTGCACCGGATCGTTGCCGCTTCGTGAGCCCTCTGCCATGACTCGACCACTCCCAGAGAAGCCTGTTCTACATCATGTAGAGTGTCCGGCGATGGCTTCCTCGGCACCCAGTACGGTCCAGCGCTCGACGCCCTCGGCGGCCCACCTCTGGTGGAGCGCGATCATTCCTCTGGCGACAGCGCTCGGGACGGCGCTCACGCTCGGCGCGGCCCCCTATCGCGAGCTCAGCAGGGACTTCCCCGGAATCGGCACCGCGGTTGCGAGCACGCTCCTGCACGTCGTCGCGTGGGCGGCGTCGACGCTGTGCGTCGGGGGACTGTTCCAGGCTGCGTTCCTTCGGGGGCGCCCGGGCGAGCTGCGGCCGCCGCGTGCCGATCCTGGCGACGCTCGGCTCGTGACGTCGTCGTCCGCGGTGTGGCTCGCGGCCTCGCTCGCGCTCATCGCCGTCGACGGCGCGGACTCGAACGGATTCCCCCTCGCCCACGTCCTGGACCCCGGCGCGTTCACTTACCTCATCCAGGCTTCCTACCTGCCGGGTGCCTGGATCGTCACGAGCCTGTGCGCCCTCGTGGTCCTCGTAGGAATCCGTCTGGCACGGCATTGGGCAGCGGGGCTCGCGCTTCTGGCAGTCGCCTTCGCCGGCGTCCTCGGTCCGGTGCTCGTCACGCAGGTCCTCGTCGGACCCAACCACGACTTCGGCAGCGACGCCGCGATCTACGCCGTTCCCGCCGAGACCGCCTTCTTCGGCGTCACGGCCGTCCTGACGTACCGTCTCCTGGCGCGCAAGGCGATCTGGGCCCAGACGATCGAGCGCTACCGGCGCCTTGCGGCAGTCTGCTGGGGCACCATGGCGCTCTTCGGCGGCGTCGAGGCCTGGTTCTTGCTCGACGGGTCCGCGCCCTTCTCGAGCGCCACCGGTTGGCTCCTCGGCGCGTGGTTCGCGCTGTTGGCGGCGCTCGGCGCCTTGCTGCTCCGCCTGCGCGGCCTGCCGGGTGCGGATGTGCGCGAGGCGCGGGCCAGGATGCGGCACGTCGGCGTCGTCGCCGTCGTCCTCATGTCGGCCATGGGCGGGCTCGACGTCGCGATGTCGCGCATTCCGCCGCCGAACTATTTCGCCCCGACGTCGATCATGCAGCTGTTCTTCGGCTATGACGTCAACGCGACCCCGACACCGGCCGTGCTGGCGCTTGATTGGCGCCTCAACACGTTCTTCTTCGTCGTCTCGGTCGTCGGCTCGGGCCTGTACCTCTTCGCGGTCGCTCGGCTGCGGCGCCGTGGCGACGGCTGGCCCCTCGGCCGGACCATCGCGTGGCTCCTCGGATGGCTGTGCGTCGTCCTGACTACCTCGTCGGGGCTCGGCAAGTACGCCGACGCGTCGTTCAGCCTCCACATGATCCTCCACATGAGCCTCAACATGCTCTGCCCGGTGCTGCTCGTCCTGGGCGGCCCGTTCACGCTGGCCCTGCGGGCCACGACCCCTGCCCCAGCGGGCCGCGCGCCCGGTCCGCACGAATGGGTCAAGTCGATCCTGCACTGGCCGCTCCTCCAGCACCTGAACAACCCGCTCTGGGTGTTCGTGGAGTTCATCGGCTCGTACTACGTCCTGTACTTCACCCCGATCTTCGAGCAGGCGATGCGCTACCACTGGGCGCATCAGCTCTTCAACGTCCACCTGCTGATCGTCGGCTATCTCTTCTACAGCCTCGTGATCGGCGTCGACAAGCCGCCGCGCCCCGTGCCGCACCTCGGCAAACTGGGCCTGGTGCTGGCCGCGATGCCGTTCCACGCATTCTTCGGCGTCATCGTCATGACGAGCAGCACCGTGATCGCGCAGGAGTTCTACCAGTGGCTCACCCGGCCCTGGTGGCCGGACCTCCACTCCGACCAGTACACCGGCGGCGGCATCGCGTGGGCCGCGGGGGAGCTGCCGCTGCTCGTCGTCGTCCTTGCGCTCCTGACGCAATGGGCGCGGCAGGACCGCCGCGAGACGAAGCGACTGGATCGGCACCTCGACTCGGGCCTCGACGAGAGCTTCGAGGCGTACAACGAAATGCTCGGCCAACTGTCCGAGCGCCGCTATCCGACTCCTCTGGAGGATCGCTCATGACGCGGGCGGGACTGGCAGCAACGGTGGGCGAAACGGGCACCGAGCCCATCGAGCTCACCATTTCCGGCATGACCTGCGCGGCCTGCGCGGCGAGGATCGAACGCAAGCTCAACAAGCTCGACGGCGTCTATGCGGTGGTGAACTTCGCGACCGAGCGCGCCGTCGTCCACGGCGTCCGTCCCGAGCAGGCGCCCGAGGCGATCCGCGTCGTCGAGAAGGCCGGCTACGGCGCTGCTGTCCGCGATGCGGACGACGACGTATGGTCAGCGCGCGCTGCTGAGACGCGCATAGGCTCGCTGCGGCGCCGTCTGGCCGTGGCGACGATCCTCACGATCCCGCTCTGCGACCTGACCATCCTCCTCGCCCTTGTCCCGGGCTGGCGCTTCCCGGACTGGGAGCTCGTGTGCGTGCTCCTCGCGATCCCGATCGTCGCCTGGGCGGCGTGGCCGTTCCACCGCGCGACGCTCCGCGGCCTCGCGCGTGGCTCCCTCAGCATGGACACGCTCGTCTCTCTGGGCAGCCTCGCCTCGTTCGGCTGGGCCGTCGTCACGCTCGTGATCGGCTCGTCGGGGCCCGGCTACTGGCTCGGATTCGGCGTCACCCCCCAAGGGGCCGATGCGATCTATCTCGATGTCGCGGCCGGAATGATCACCTTCCAGCTCGGCGGACGCTACTTCGAGGCCCGCTCGCGGCGGCGCGCCGGCGACGTCCTGAACGCCCTCGCCTCCCTCGCCGTGCGGGAAGTCCGGGTGCTCCGTGAAGGGCTCGAGCGCGTTGTCCCGGTCGGCGAGCTGAGGGTGGGGGAGACCTTTGTCGTGCGCCCCGGCGAGCGGCTTGCCGCGGACGGCACCGTGACCGACGGCGCCTCGGGCATCGACACGAGCCCCATGACCGGCGAATCGGTGCCGGTGGAGGTAATGCCCGGGTCCGACGTCGTCGGGGGAACCGTCAACCTCAGCGGACGCCTCGAGATCCGGGCGGCCGCGGTGGGGCCGAAGGCGCGTCTCGCGCAGATGGCTGCGCTCGCGGAGGAGGCCCAGCGGCGCAAGGCCCGCATCCAGACCCTCGCGGACCGCGTGTCGCAGTACTTCATCCCGGCCGTCATCGTCGTGGCCGTCCTGGTGATGGCTGCGTGGCTCTTCGCTGGCGCTGCTCCGCGCGATGCGTTCGGGACGGGTGTCGCCGTGCTCATCATCGCGTGCCCGTGCGCCCTCGGGCTCGCGACGCCGACCGCGCTCATGGTCGGCGTGGGGCGCGGGGGCCAGCTCGGCATCCTCATCAAGGGGCAGGACGCCCTCGAGGCCAGCGGGGCGATCGACACGGTCGTCTTCGACAAGACGGGAACCCTCACGACCGGAGCTATGCGCGTCACCGCCATCGAGCCGCTGGGCGGCAGCGAGACAGGTGACCTCCTGCGCTGGGCAGGGGCTGTCGAGGCCGCGTCGGAGCACGCCCTCGCGAAGGCCGTCGCCCGCGCGGCCCGGACGAAGCTCGGGGACGACCTTCCGACCGCGGCGCGTTTCGCGGCGCTGCCGGGGCTCGGTGCCCGCGCAGAGGTCGACGGCGCGAGCGTCACCGTCGGTGGACCGCGGCTCTTCGACCAGGGAGGACTCGCCATGCCCGCGGAGGCCGCGGCCGCCGTCGAGCGCTTCCACTCACACGGTTCCACCGCCGTCCTGGTCGCCGTGGACGGCACGGTCCGCGGCGTCATCGGTGTCGCAGACGACGTGAAGCCCTCGGCGGCGCCGACCGTCGCGCGGCTTCGCTCTCTCGGCCTCCGGAGCATCCTCCTCACGGGCGATGCGGAGGCCCCGGCCCGTGCCGCGGCTGCCGCAACGGGCATCGAGGAGGTGCTCTCGGGAGTGCTGCCAGCCGAGAAGGCCGAGGCCATCGCGAGGCTCCAGTCGGAAGGCCACCGGGTAGCGATGGTCGGCGACGGGATCAACGACGCCGCGGCCCTCGCGACGGCCGAGCTCGGCCTCGCGATGGTCCGCGGCACCGACATCGCCATGAAGTCGGCGGACATCATCCTGGTCCGCGACGACCTCGGCTCGGTCGTCGACGCGATCCTGCTCTCGCGCCGGACCCTACGCACGATCCGGCTCAACCTCGTGTGGGCATTCGGCTACAACATCGCGGCGATTCCGATCGCGGCCTTCGGTCTGCTCAACCCGCTCATCGCCGCCGCAGCCATGGCCCTCTCGTCCGTGCTCGTCGTCTCCAACAGCCTTCGGCTGCGCACCTTCGAATCCGTCACCCGCGAGAGCGCGGCGCGAGAGGTGCCCTAGTGCGTCGCGAGGAACGAAGCCCCGTGGTGCCGCGCCGCCAGACGGGCCGCCCGCAGCCGCATGGCCTCGCCGCCCCCTGTCGCGGAGAGAGCGGTGAGGGCGCCGGCGAGGGGCTCTGGACCACAGACTCGGGCGGCCGCGTCGTCCGCGGCGAGTTCGATGAGCAGGTTCGCGGCCCGCTCGAAGCGGCGGCTGCCGCAACGCCCCGCCAGGCACGAGCTGCCGAGCAGCGCAAGCCGGCGGACCAGATCGTGCCGCTGGGACATGTGAGCCCGTTCGTGCTCGACGACGGCGCGGAGCTGCTCCTCGTCGAGCCTCTCCTGCGCGCCGGTCGAGAGCACGATGGCCGGCGTGCGGCCAGGGACGGAGAAGATGAGCGGGGACGCCGCCTCGATCACCGTGATGTCCTGGCCGAAGACGCGCGAGGGATGCGGCGCGCACGCAATGATGAGGCTCTCCGCCTCTTCGCGGACCTCACGATCTGCGGCGTTGAGCTGGTTCATCCGCACCCCGAGGGCGGACGCGGCCCCACCGGCGACGGCGAGGCCGCCCCACGCTGCGGCGATCGCTGCCGCGGAGGCGAACCAGGGGAGCCGGGCGCCGTCGTCGGCCGCGACCGCCACGGTGACGCACCACGCGAGAGCGAAGAGCGAGAAGGCGGCCAACGAGGCGATGATCGCCTTCCACAGCGCGAGCGCGAGGCGAGGCCGGCGCAGGGGCCACGTCCCGGCGGTGAGGGCCGCAATCCCGCCGAGCGTGATGAGGAGCGCGGCGCCGAGGAGCGACAGGGCGACGTTCACCGCGTTCCGCCCTCGCGCGGATCGGATACTGAAGGCTTCCGCTGCGTCGCGCCCAACGCGCGCCGCAGGAGCTCGGCGTCCTCGTCCCGCAGATGGCCGGCGAACTGCAGGAGCGCTGCCCCACGATCCCTGCTGTCGGTCAGCGCGGTCAGCATGTTCCCTGCGACGAAGCTCGATTCGGGCTGTGCTGGCGCGAAGCGAGCCGTGCCGTCGTCGCCGGACGTCCGAACAACGTGGCCCTTGGCACGGAGGCGCTCCAGGACCGTGAGCACGGTGGTCAGGGCCGGCGCATCCTCAGCCCCGAAACCCGCCACGAGATCCTTGGCGCTGACGGGGCGATCGGCTTCCCAGAGCATCCGCAGCACGGCGCCCTCCAGTTGCCCCCGCGGCCGACGATCACCCATGCTCCACCTCCGGCCCACGATCCTACCGCCCGCCGGTGCCACGACCCGACACGGAGTCGTGGCACCCGGAAGGAGAACTGCGTGACCGACAACCTCGTCCTCCAGACCCTCGTGACGCTTCTCGCGGCCACGGTGGTCGCGTTCTACATTCCCGACCTGGGATCCCGGCACGGACTCCGGACCCGCCTCAACGCGGGCCTCCACCTCGTCATGGCCGCCGGGATGGTCGCGATGGTGTGGCCGTTCGGCACTGTCGTTCCGCCCTGGCTCGGGGCCAGCGTCTTTGTGGTCGCGGCGGCCGTCTACGGGTACCAGATCCTCGTCCCGGAGCGTCGCCCTTCCTCGTCCGGGCTTGAAAGCCACCAGCACCGGGGGGCCTTGCTGTGGTATCACCTCGCGATGATGGCGGCGATGGCCTGGATGTACGTGGCGATGGGCGTATCCATGGCGTCGATGCAGGCGCAGAGGCACACGGCGATGGCCCTCCGCGCCGCCACTTCCATGCCGGGTATGAGCGAACCGGCGCCTCCCGCCGGCGGCGCTTCCGCGGAGGCCATGACCCGGAGCCTCTCGGGCTGGCCCGCCGTAGCCTCTTGGGCCTGCCTGCTGCTGTCAGTCGTCGCTCTCGTCGTGTTCGCGGGACTCCTGCTCAAGTCCCTCACCTCCCGCGGTTCGGGCCAGGGAGCGAGCGAACGACGGCGCACGGCGGCTTCGACGTTCATGGCCGCCGTCATGCTCGTGGGTTTCGGGCTGCTCGTGCTGCCCTAGGGCTGCCCGTGCTGCGCTGAGAGGTGCGCAGCCCCGCGGGCCCGGCCAGAGGACCGCGCGTCAGTCGGTGCTGGCTTCGGCGGGTTCGACCTTCCCAGCACTGGCCTTCCCGGCACTGGCCTGGCGAGCGCTGGCCTTGCGAGCGCTGGCCTTCCGCCGGAGGGCCTCGATGCCGAGCGGGGCGACTGAGGCCAGGACGAGGAGCGTGGCGAGCACATCGATGTTCTTCGCCACGAATTCGACGTGTCCGAGCCACATTCCGACGAGCGCGACGGAGACCGTCCAGGCCGCGGCGCCGAGCACGTTCCAGCCGAGGAACCGGCGGCGGGGATACCTGGCGGCCCCGGCCACGAGCGGGGTGTAGGTCCGGGCGACGGGCACGAACCGAGCCAGGCCCAGCGCTCGCCCGCCGTAGCGGGCGAAGAACGCCTCGGCGCTCTCGAGGTGCTTGAGCTTGAGGATCCTCGCGTCCTCGCGGAACCACCGCCTGCCCGCGGCCTTCCCCAGCACGTAGCCGACCTCGTTCCCGGCGATCGCGGCCAGGGTCGCGACGAGGACGAGCACGGGCAACGGCAGCGGGAGGTGCGGCCCGAGGACGCCGAGGGAGAAAAGGAGAGTGTCCCCGGGCAGGAAGGGGAACAGCAGCCCGGATTCAATGAACATGATCAACGCCACGATCCCGATCAGCCAGGGCCCGGAGCCGGAAAGCAGAGAGGTCAGGTCAGGCACGGCCGGTTCCCTTCGGAGAACGGAAGAGGGAAGTCATGACGACCATGGTGCACGGTGGCGTCTAAGACGGCTCTAAGAAGACCTCGGCCGCTTGCTTCTGACGCCGCCGGCAGCCCCGGCAGGGCCGTCGGTCCGATCGGCAGCAGCATGCCGATGCCGACGCCGGAGTGCCAGAATGCCCGCGACGGCTGAGGCGAGGAGCGTGCTTGCACCGGCGCCGACGAGCGCCGAGGCCCAGAAGGGCAGCGCCGTCGTCGTGTTCGCTGCGAATCCGATGCCTGCCATCCAGACAGACCAGAGCAACCCGCCGATGGCATCGCCGACGAGGTAGGAGCGGGCCCGCATTCCCGAGAGGCCGGCCGTGGCCGAGGACGCGAGGCGGCCCCCGGGCAGGAAGCGGGCGCCGATGATGGTGACCAGTGCGCCCGAACGGCCCAGCATGTCGATCGCTTCCTGCGTGCCGCTCTGGAGCCTCCGGCCCCAGCGCCACCGGTCCACGAGGGGGCTCAGGCTGTGTTTGACGAGCTGGTACAGGGCAGCGTCGCCCAGCCACGATCCCAAGGCGGAGAGCAGGATGACCGTCATCAGGCCGAACTTTCCCTCGGCCGCGAGGGAACCGGCCGTGGCGACGGCGACCTCGGCAGGGACCGACGGGAAGAATGCGTCTGCCGCAACGATGGGAATCAGCCCGAGGAGCAGCGCAGTCCAGGGGTCCATGGCGCCTAGCCTGCCGGGGGAAGCGGGATCCGCCAGCGGACGGTGGTCCCGTGCTCGGGAGACGAGTCCACGGTGCAGTCCCCTCCGAGGGAATCTGCCCGATGCCGCATGTGGGCCAGACCGCTGACCCTCGCCGGGCCGTCGAAGCCCTGCCCGTCGTCTTCGACGAGGACCTCAAGGCCCCGGGGCTCGGCGGTGACGGAGACCGTGAGGTGGGTCGCCCCAGAGTGCTTCACCGCATTGCTCACCGCCTCGGACACCACGGCGAGGACCTGGCGGGCGATGGGGGAGGGGATGTCGTCGATGCGTCCCGCGACGTTGAACTCCGGGACCACGGATGCGTCGCGTACGGCGCCGCCCACGAGGTCGACGAGGGTGCGTGAGAACGGCTGTTCGCTCGGGCGGCTTCCCTCCTCCAGGGAGTAGATGGTGCTCCGGAGCTCCCTGATGCTCTCGTCGAGCTCGTTGGTGATGACGGCGATCTTTGCTTCGCTGCCGGATCCGCTGCTGAAGCCGCGGAGACCCTGGATGCTCATGCCCACGGCGAAGAGACGCCGGATGACGAGCTCGTGGAGGTCGTGTGCGATGCGGTCCCTGTCGATCCCGATCAGCGTCTCTTCCCTCCGCCGGCGGGCCCGGTTGAGGCCGAGGGCGAGGCCGACGTGCGAGCCGAAGACTGCCGCGGAATCCACCTCAGCCTGGGTGTAGGGACCGGTGCCCGGCCGCCGTGCCAAGAGGAGGATTGGCCCCGGCTGGCTGCCGTGCCCCAGCGGTATGGCCAGAACGTCCCCGAGCTTCTCCGCGGTCCCTTCGTCGAAGAGCGTCGAGGGCTCGCGGATCAGGATCGGGCGCCCTTCCTCCTCAGCCTTCTCCAGGACCGGCAGGGAGGGGACCCGGGCGCCCTGCGGGAGAGCGAGGTCGCCGACCGACGATCTCGCGGAAAGGAAGGGCTCCTCGCCCTGGTCGCGATCGGTGTGGGTGCGATCGGCCATGATCGCGTGGACCGACTCGGAGGCCTCGAGGGCCCGTTCGGCGACGAGATCCAAGTCTTCGTCCGGAGCCCGCGCCCCGTCGGAGATGAGTTCCTCGCTCAACGTCATGCCAGCCTCGAGCCACCGCTGCCGCCGTCGGCTCGTCTCATAGAGGCGGGCGTTCTGGATCGCGACGCCGGCCGCGGCGGCGAGCGCCATCGCCAATTCTTCGTCTTCGACCGTGAAGTCCTGCCCGTACTCCTTCTCAGTGAGGTAGAGGTTGCCGAAGACCGCGTCCCGGACCCGGATCGGGACGCCGAGGAACGTCCTCATAGACGGATGATTCTCCGGGAAGCCCACGGAGACGGGATGCTGGTGGAGGTCGTGCAGCCGAAGAGGCTTGGGATCCCGGATGAGCTGCCCCAGGACTCCATGGCCGGTGGGAAGGTCGCCGATGAGGCGTACCTGCTCGTCGTCGATGCCGACCGTGATGAAGTGGCTGAGCCTCTGGTCCTCGTCGATCACCCCGAGCGCCCCGTAGCGCGCGCCCACGAGCTCGCAGCCCGAGCGGACGACCCGTTCGAGCACCGATTGGAGCGAGAGGTCCTCGGCGATCGAGATGACGGCGACCATGAGGCTGTTCAAGTGGTCTTGGATGCGGACGAGTTCTTCGGCGCGCTCGACGAACTCGTGCAGCAGGTCCTGAACCCGCCGAGGCATCTCGTCCGACATTTGCACCCTCCATTCGCCGCCCCGCACGGTGCGACGCTTCGGAGCCTTTCCTATTCGGAGCCTTTCCTATTGTCAGGCGAAGCCTACCGGTGCGGAAGGCGGAAATGATGCGAGCCGCCGGGCACGAGCAGAACCTCCTCGCGCCCGAGTCGGAGACGCACGGGTGCGGCGTCGCCCGGCGCTGACGTGACGGAGAGCCGCGCATGTTCGAGCCGGACCTCAAGCAGTTGGTCGCGATAGCGTACCCGGAAGCCGACCGAGCGCAGTTCGGTGGGCAGCTGCGGCGCGAAGACGAGGGCGTCTGCCGTCAGGCGGAGCCCTGAGAAGCTGCGTTGGACCACGTCGAGGGTGCCCGCCATGGCACCGAGGTGCACGCCTGCGCGCGTGGTGCCTCCCTGAGTGTCGTCGAGGTCGGCGTCGAGGGCCTCCCGGAAGGTTTCCCAGGCCCTCTCGGCATTCATGCCCGCAAGGACCGACGCATGGGCGACCCGACTGAGCGTCGAGCCGTGAGCAGTCCGAGCAAGGTAGTAGTCCACGGTCCGGGACAGCTGTCCGGGCGTCGTCGCGTACCCGAGTCGGTGGAGGAGGGCGATGAGCTCGTCGTGGCCGAGGAGGTAGAGAAGCATCAGGGCGTCCGCTTGCTTCGAGAGCTTGTAGCGGTTCGTGGTGTCGCCCTCCGCCTCGAGGATCAGGTCGAGCCGTTCGATGTTGTGGTACTTGTCCCGGTAGGCCTCCCAGTCGAGTTCCGCGAGGTCTCCGTAGCCGGCGAACTGGCTCACGATCCCGTCGTCGTGGAAGGGAACAGCCATCCTGCGGCTGACGTGCTCCCACTTCTCTTGCTCTTCGGGGTGGACCTCGAGGCGTTCGATCAGGCTTTCCCTGTCGTGGCCCCGCACGACCTCGAGGACGCGGCACGCCGTGAGGCACACCCAGGCAGCCATGACGTTCGTGTAGGCGTTGTCGTCGAGGCCGTCGCCTTCCCGCTCAGGGTATCCGGTGTGGTACTCGTCCGGCCCCATGAGCCCCCGAAGGTGGAAGCGGTCATCCTCCGCGTCGTAGTCGGCCAGCGACGCGAAGAGCCGGGCGACCTCGATCACGAGGTCGGCGCCCTGCTGGAGCAGCCAGTACCTGTCACGCGTGGCCTCGAAGTACTGCCAGGCATTGAACGCGATGCCCAGACCGACGTGGCGCTGAAGGCGCGAGCGGTCGGGCAGCCAGTGCCCCGACCGCGGGTTGAAGATCCACTCGGGGGTTTCCTCGCGCCCGTCGCTTCCGCTCTGCCATGGGAAGAGCGCTCCTTCGAGCCCTTGGGCGGCGGCAGCCTGCCGCGCCGCCGGAAGGCGCCGCCAGCGGTAGGCGATGAGGGAACGGGCGACGGCGGGGAGCCGCGAAGTGATGAGCGGCAGCACGAAGAGCTCGTCCCAGAAGACGTGGCCCCTGTAGCCTTCGCCGTGGAGTCCGCGGGCGGGAACACCAACATCCAGGTTGGCGACGAACGGGGCGAGGACCTGCAGGACGTGGAACACATGGAGGTTCACCACGAGCTGCACATGCGTGGCCCCCTCGAGACTCACCGTGAACAGCGGAAGCAGCCTCTTCCACGCCGCCGAGTGCTCGGCAAGAAGCTCTTCGAACGTCTGTGCGGAACGCTCGAGGACCGCGGTCGCCGCTGCCTTCGGAGACGAGATGGCCCTGTCGCGGGAGGTGGCGAAGGCGGCGGTCTTCGCGATGCGGACCGAAACCCCGTCATCCAACGCGAGGACGAAGTGATGGAAGTGCAGTTCGCCGACCCGTCCGGCCATTCCCCGAGCGTGGGGCCCGCCGTCCGCCACGGTCCGCATCGCCGTCGCGATCCGCACGTGGCTCTGGATGGTCTCCGCCTCCGCAACGAGAATTCCAGGTCCCGCCCCGTACCCTGTTCCGCCGTCGTCTGCTGCTTCGTCGTCCGCTGCCCCGTCGTCGAACCCGGTGACGTCGCGGAGGTGGCGCCGGGCCAGCAGCGAGTCCTCGAAGACGTTCTCGTTGCTCATGTCCAAGTCCACGCCGCTTCGGACTGAGACCTCCCCGCTCCACCCTTCGGCGGTCACGGTGCTCTCGAGGGCCACGAGGTGAGGGTCCGCCATGGACACGAAACGGCGCTGGCGCACCCTGAGCCGACGGCCGTCGTCGTCCGCGACGATGGCCTCTCGGATGAGGACTGCCTCGTGCAGATCCAGCACCCGGCGCTCGGAAACGAGAGTGAGGCCGCCCTGCGACCACCAGGTCCCGCCGCTGATCCTCAGATCGAGATGAAGCCAGTTGGGTCCGTTCACCATATGCTCGTCTTCGGTCTCGCGGCCTTCGACGAGATTGACGACCCGGTTGTAGACCCCGCTCAGATAGGTTCCCGGGTATCCGATGCCGCCTCTTCCGCTTTCCGGTGCGGCACCTCTGACGCCCAGATAGCCGTTGCAGAGGGTCGTGAGGGCCTCCCTGTGCCCCTCGTGGCCGGCGTCCACGCCCTCGTAGACGAGCAGCCACGGGTCTGCGATGACGAGGCCGAGATCGAGCTCGCCGACGTCGTCGAGGACGACGTCGGCACCTGCCTCTTCGAGTTCGGCCCTGCGGCCGCCGTGGTCGACTCCGACGACGAGGCCGAAGCCTCCCCGGTGCGCCGCCTCGACGCCGGCAGCCGCGTCTTCGATGACGACGGCGCGGGCACTCTCGACACCCAGCCTGCGCGCCGCCTCGAGGAAGGTGTCAGGGCTGGGCTTGCCGGGAAGGTGGAGGCGATCGGCTTCGACGCCGTCGAGGACGACGTCGAACGCGTCCTCGAGGTGTGCGGACTGCAAGACCGCGCGGGCGTTCCTGCTGGCCGTGGCCAGCGCAACCGGCACGCGGCCGGCCCGCAGGCGCTCGAGGAGGTCCACGGTCCCGGCGAACACCGAGACGCCGTCCTCTTCGAGGCGCTTCCTGAAGAGCTGGTCCTTCATCCCCCCGAGTCCGAAGGCGGTCCAGCGGCCGGGCGGGTCATCGGCGTCCCCGCGCGGGACGGAGATGCCGCGGGCGCCGAGAAACGAGAGGACCCCTTCCTCGCGCGGACGGCCGTCCACGAGATCGAGGTAGTCGCGCCGGGTGAAGGGCGAAGTGTCGGCCCCTTCGGCCGCCCTCGGATCCTTCAGGACGGAATCGAAGAGCTCCCTCCACGCGGCCTCGTGCACGACCGCCGTGTCCGTGACGACACCGTCGAGGTCGAAGACGACCGCATCGAAAGGGGGGCGGGCGGCGTCCCACGTCGGCGACCGTGTCATGGCCAACTTGTACCAGCGATCGCACCGCGGGGCCAGTGGCGAGTTGCAGGTCCCGCGCAGGGACAACTCCCCGTAGAGTGTGCCTCGTGAGCCTCCAGACCTTCCCGGCTCTGGTCCAGATCCCCGCGGCCAGCGCCGCGGCCATGCCGGTCGCCGACCTGCTGGGCGCACTCGGCTCCACGCCTTCCGGGCTGGGCCAAGGCGAAGCGACACGTCGGCTCGCACTCGGGGCCAACGTGCTCGAGGCACGGCGGGTCAGCTGGCCCCATGTGCTGGCGCGCCAGTTCGCGAGCCCGCTCCAGGCGCTTCTCGTGGCGGCCGCGGCCATGTCTTTCGCGACGGGGGACCGGCTCAACGCGACCATCATCGTCGGAATCCTTCTCGGGAGCGGTCTGCTCGGGTTCGTGAACGAGTTCAGGGCCGAGCGCACCGCTGCGGATCTGCACGAGCGGATCAGCCACACGGTCGTCGTGGTCCGCGACGGCATGGAACGTGCGCTTCCGGTGCGCGAGCTCGTTCCCGGGGACCTCATCCGGCTCAGCCTGGGCAACATCGTCCCTGCGGATGCCCGCGTCCTCGAGGCAGATGAACTGGAGACGGACGAGGGCGTCCTGACGGGCGAGTCGGCCCCGGTGGAGAAGAGTCCTGATCCGGTCCCCGAGGCCTCGAGCCTCGGCGACCTCACGGACTGCCTCCTGATGGGGACGGTGGTGCACTCGGGTTCGGCCCGCGCCGTCGTGACGGCGACGGGGAAGGCTACGGCCTTCGGCCACATCGCAGAGGGCCTCGCCCAGGGCCTGCCCGAGACGGCCTTCCAACGCGGCCTCAAGGAGTTCTCGCTCATGCTCCTGTGGGTGGGGATTGCGCTCACCGTCGGGATCCTCGGGGTCAATCTCCTCCTCGCGCGGCCGTTTCTCGACTCAGTCCTGTTCTCGCTCGCCATCGCCGTGGGCATCACGCCCCAGCTGCTCCCCGCCGTGGTCAGCACGAGCCTTGCCGCGGGTTCGCGTCTCCTGGCCAAGGACGGCGTGCTCGTGAAGCGGCTCCTCGCGATCGAGGACCTGGGCAACCTCGACGTTCTCGTCACGGACAAGACCGGGACCCTCACGGAAGGCCGGATCGGCTTCGAGGAGGCCCAGGCCGCCGAGCCGGCCCTCCCCGGCGCCGCGCAACGGCTCGCCGAGCTCGCGGTGCTCTGCTGCGAGGCGGACCCGTCCTCGCCCGCGGCCTCCGGCGCGGGGCAGAACCCGGTCGACGCCGCGCTCTGGGATGCCTTCCCAGAGCTGCCGGGGCGCCTTGCGGGCCGACGTCGGCTCGGCCTCCGACCCTTCGACCATGAGACCCGGATGATGGAGACGCTCGTCGACGGGGATGGGACCGGCGTGCCGCTGCGCATTCTCAAGGGCGCGCCGGAGGCGGTCCTCGAACGCTGCTCCGATGTGCCCGGTGAGACGCGGGGCCGGCTCGAGGAGCTGTTCCGGCGCGGAGCACGGGTGGTCGCGGTGGCCAGCGGGCCGGACGGGGGTCCCCTCCGGCTCGCGGGCTTCCTGACCTTCATCGACCGCCCCAAGGCCGACGCCCGGGAGTCGCTGGACCGGCTCGCCGCGCTGGGCATCGAGGTCAAGATCGCCACGGGGGACAACGCCCTGGTCGCCGAACACGTCATGTCCGTGCTGGGGATGACAAGCAGCAGTGTCCTCACCGGAGCCCAGGTCGAAGCCATGGACGACGACGAGCTTGCCTCGGCGGCGATCGGCGCCCGGGCTTTTGCCCGTGTCTCACCGGAGCAGAAGTCGCGCATCGTCACGGTGCTGCGGCGCACCCACGCCGTGGGGTTCCTCGGCGACGGCGTCAACGACGCTCTCGCGCTGAACCGGGCGGACGTCGGGATCTCGGTGGACAGCGCCGCCGACGTCGCGAAGGACGCCGCCGACGTCGTTCTCCTCGAGAAGGACCTGGGGGTGCTCGCGGACGGGGTGGTCGGAGGCCGGCGCATCTTCGCGAACACCATCAAGTACCTCCTGATGGGCACGAGCAGCAACTTCGGCAATATGTTCTCAGCGGCGGCTGCGAGTGCCTTCCTGTCCTTCCTGCCGATGCTGCCCGGACAGATCCTGCTCAACAACCTCCTCTACGACACGAGCCAGCTCGCGATCCCCACGGACAACGTCGACCAGGACCAGCTCCGCAAGCCGGCCCACTGGGACATCGGCCTCATCCGGCGCTTCATGGTCGTCTTCGGGCCGGTGTCCTCGCTGTTCGACTTTGCGACGTTCGGGCTCATGCTCTGGGTGTTCCGCGCGGCGCCCGAGGAGTTCCGGGCAGGCTGGTTCGTCGAGTCCCTCGCGACGCAGACGCTCATCGTCTTCGCGATCCGCACCCGGCGCATCCCGTTCTTCCGAAGCGCCGCGTCGAAGGCGCTCACGGCAAGCGTCATCGCCGTGGTGGCCCTCGGAGCCCTCATCCCGTACACGGCGTTCGGCTCCCTCATCGGCTTCAGGCCGCTCCCTGCCCCGTTCTTCCTCGCGCTCGTGGGAATGGTCGCCCTCTACCTCGTCCTCGTCGAAGTTGCGAAGCACTTCTTCTACCGCGCCATGGACGCCCGGGCACTGCGGGAGCAGGCGGCCCGCCTTGCCGTTCGCGCGGTCCCTGCGATTCCCGCACACGCCGTGCACGCTTCCCACGCCCGGGTGCACCGGCGCGCCGTGCCGTTCCTCGTGCACACCGGACGGCCGCGGGTCCACCGTGCGGGAGGCGTGGCGCGCGGGCGGCGTTGAGCACGATGCTCAGGCGGGCCGAACGGCTCTAGTGGGGATCCCTTCCCGGCGGCCACGATCATCACGTGAATCTGTCAGCATTTCAGGCCGCGAGCCTTCTCGCCGCCCAAGGGATCTACCTCGGATGGGGACCGTTTACCGTTCAGCTGGGGAACCTCCTCGTCATCGTCGCGATGGTCGTGCTGTTCGTCGTGGCGCTGTTCCTGCCGTTCCCCGGGGGAAGGGGCAGGAAATGAGCGCGGAGCAGGGCGGCGGGGGCCGCATCATCTCGTGGACGGGACGGTTCCGTGAGTGGGGTCTGCGGACCCTTCCTCCGGACAAGCTGCTGCCCGAGACGCAGCCGAGCTACGTCGCGTCCTGGATCTACGTCTTCGGCATGGCGTCGATCGCGTCCCTCGGGTACGTGATCGTCTCCGGATTCGTCCTTGCCCTCAACGGGCCGGCCTGGTACCACGTCTCGGCCTTCGGCCATTTCATCAACAGCACCCACCTGTGGAGTGTCGAGCTGTTCTTCATGTTCATGGTCATCCACCTGTGGGGGAAGTTCTGGATGGCGTCCTGGCGCGGCGGCCGCGCTCTGACCTGGATCACCGGCGTTCTGGCGTTCGTCGTCTCGATCGTGACGGCGTTCACGGGATACCTCCTGCAGACCAACTTCGACTCCGAGTGGATCGCGTTCCAGGCCAAGGACGCGCTCAACGCCGTCGGGGTCGGTGCGTGGTTCAACGTGGCCAACCTCGGCCAGATCCTCATGTGGCACATCGTGCTGCTGCCGCTCGCGGTGGGGGCCGTCGTCGTCCTCCACGTGCTCCTCGTGCGGGCGCGCGGGGTCGTGCCGCCGCTCGAGGCCGCCGAGACCGACGCGCAGATCAGGGGCACCCACGATTTCGAGGCGGCGGAGACCCTCACGCCCAAGGAAGGTGATGCGCTGTGACTGCCGTATCCGAACGTCCAGCCCCGAGCCCCGAAAGGCCGAACCGCGGAACGAGGGATCTCGACCGCAGGCCGTGGCGCGGGGCGGTGCGCGAGTACGACCTCGTCAAGGAGCTCGTCTACGCGCTTGTCGTAGTCGGCCTGCTCACGGTGGGTCTCGCCGCCGTCGTCGGCTCCCCGGACGATGCGCCCGTCACGCTTCAGCAGTGGGCGACGACGGCGCCGTCGGACTTCGTGGCGACCGCCACCGCCGAGCTCGGCGGGACGAGCACCACGGCCCAGTACGGGCCCCCCTACAACTCGACGCAGGGTGCGAGCCAGACGCTGGGGCCGATCGACCTGCAGAGCCTCTCCGGAGTCCGGCTGCCCGTGGACACGGCGCAGGATTTCGTTCTCGGTCCCCTCGGGACCCTCCCGCAGCCGCCGGCTGGGCTTGCCGCGTGGAACGCTGCAAGCGACAAGCAGCGCACCGACTGGACCGCTGCCTACTCCGACGCCCTCTCCAAGGCGCCGGACGGCGACCCCGCCAAGGCGGCTCCCGGCGACTACGGGCCAGTCCCCGGCTTGGATTCGGCGCTGCTCGCGATGGCGCAGAAGGGCACCCTCGAGGGCGCGCTCGACGGCGGGACCCTCGCAGGGCTCGACCGCACCAAGACAGTGCTGTTCCTCGGCGACGGGACGTATTTCCCGGGCCTGGCCGACAGCCAGCACCTGACCGGTGACCAGTGGGGGATGATGAACGAGACCGGCAACTACCCCGGCCAGTCGTGGCTGTGGCTGTTCTCGTTCTGGTACCAGATTCCGCCGTTCAACGGGCTGGCGAACGCCGATCTCGTGATCGTCGGCATCATGGTGCTGCTGACCCTGGCCCTCATGTTCCTTCCGTTCATCCCCGGGCTGCGCTCGATCCCGCGGCTCATTCCGATCCACCGTCTGGTCTGGCGGGATTACTACCGGAGACGGTGAGAAGAGGACTTTGAGCCCATGCCTGAGGCGACGTGACAGACCTAGACTGTGGCCATGACAACGCGGTCGATGCGGTACCCGGAGGTCAACGAACTCGCGAGCGAGGAGTGCTGGGCGCGGCTGCGCACCATGGTCGTCGGGCGGCTTTCGATCTCCGGCGCCGAGTATCCGGAGCTCTTTCCCATCAACTACGTGGTGGACCGCGGCACGGTCGTGTTCCGGTCGGACCCCGGGACCAAGATCGCCGCGTCCATGGACAGAGCACGCGTGGCCTTCGAGGTCGACGGCTTCGAGCCGGCGACCAACGAGGCGTGGTCGGTCGTCATCAAGGGCGGTCTCGAGCCTGTGCTCCAGACGACGGAGATCGTCGATGCCCTGACTCTTCCGCTGTTTCCCTGGCAGCACGGGTCGAAGGCGTTCTTTGTCCGGATCGTCCCCGTGGCGCTGACAGGACGCCAGTTCGTCGTCGCAGACCCCGGGCACTGGGCATCCCAGCTCATGGGCGTGCGCCGCGCCTCCGAAGAATAGCCGCCCCGATGTCTTCTCCGGGCCCGGGGTAGACCATGGCCGGATCGGGGAAGCTGGCGATCGTCGGCGCGGGCGACGTGGGGAGCTCGATCGCCTATGCGTCGCTGATCCGCGCGTCCGCCCGGGAGATCGTGCTGTACGACCTTGATGGGCCGAAGGCCGAGGCGCAGGTCCTCGACCTCGCCCACGGAAGCCAGTTCGCCGGCGTGGCGAGCGTCGACGGCGGCGGCGACATCGGCTGCACGGCCGGGGCCGACGTCGTCGTCATCGCGGCGGGCGCCAAGCAGAAGCCCGGGGAGAGCCGCCTCGCGCTCGCCAGCACGAACGCCGCCATCCTGCAGTCCCTGCTTCCACAGCTCCAGGAGAACGCCCCGGACGCCGTGTTTGTGCTGGTGACCAACCCCTGTGACGTGCTGACCATGGTCGCGCAGCGCATCCTGGGCTTGCCGGCCGGGCGAGTCCTTGGTTCGGGGACCCTGCTGGACACTGCGCGGCTGCGGTGGCTCCTCGCGCAGAGGGCACGGGTTTCGCTCTCCAACGTGCACGCCTACATCGTCGGCGAGCACGGCGACAGCGAGTTGCCGCTGTGGAGCAGCGCAAGCATCGGCGGAGTCCGGCTCAGGGATTGGGTCGACGCCGACGGCTCGCGGCCGTTCGGCGAACGGAGCCTTGACGAGCTGGCCCGGGAAGTCACGCGCGCCGCGTACCGCGTGATCGCGGGCAAGGGCGCGACGAACTATGCGATCGGTCTCGCGGCGGCCCGGATCGTCGAGGCGATCCTCGCGGGCGAGGACGCGGTGCTCCCCGTGTCCACCGTCCTTGGCGGCCCGGACGAACTCTCGGGGGTCGCCCTGAGCCTGCCGTGCGTGGTCGGAGGACGCGGCGTCCGGGCCGTGCTCGACGTCCCGATGGACGACGCCGAACGGGCCCGCCTGGCGCGCTCGGCGGCAGCGGTCCGCTCAGCAGCGGCCGGGCTCGCGGGGGTTGGGCTCGCACGGCCCGGGCTCGCGGGGCCCGATCAGGACGTGGCCGCGCCAAGGTGATGTGCCGGGCTGAAGTGTGTGGGCCAGCTGAACTATCCGCCGGACTAGGTCTCCGCGAGTCTCCGCTTCTGCTCGTCGACGTCGTAGTCGGGGGTGGGCCACGTGAGGTCCATGCGCTCGAGGGCCGCGACGAGGAGCTCTTGGACCACGAGCCGTGAGTACCACTTGTTGTCGGCGGGCACGACATACCACGGCGCGTAGACCGTGCTGGTGCGTTCCAAGGCGTCCTGGTAGGCAGCCATATAGTCGTCCCAATATGCCCGTTCGCTGACATCGCCCGGGTTGAACTTCCATTGCTTTGCCGGATCGTCCAGCCGTGCGGAGAGCCGCCGCTTCTGCTCATTGCGGCTGATATGGAGCATGACCTTGAGCACCGTTGTTCCGGCCGCGTGGAGATCCCATTCGAAGTCCCGGATTGCCGAGAAGCGCCGTTCGAGCTCGTCCCGGTCGATCCACCCGTGGACGCGCGGCACGAGAACGTCTTCGTAGTGGGACCGGTCGAAGCACCCCACCATGCCCGGGCGGGGGAGCTGTCTCTCGATGCGCCAGAGGAAGTCGTGAGCCTTCTCTTCTTCGGTGGGAGCGCGGAACGCGGCAAGCTGGACGCCCTGGACGTCGACTGCGCCGACCACGTGGCTCACCATTCCGCCCTTGCCGGCGGTATCCATCCCCTGCAGAACGAGCAGGAGCGAACGCCGTCCGCCGGCGCGACCGTCTGCGAACAGCCGCTGCTGCAGGTCGGCGAGATGAGGATCCCGGAGGGTGAGGATGGCCTCGCCTTGAGTCTTCGCGCCGTGGAAGCCGGGTGTCAGAGATGAGTCGACACGGGCAAGCGAGAACGGTTCGCCTACTTCGAGGAGCTCTTCGGGTGGCTCGAAGAAACCGTTCCCGGGGCTGCGCTTCGTCATCTCAGGCGGGCGCTGTGGTCGCTGTCGCTCGCGCCGTCTCCACACTGGCCGGGCCAGCCTTGGAGTCCTGGGGAGTATGCAGGACCAGGACTGGGCAATCGGCATGTTCAGCGCAAGCGGCGCTGACCGAGCCGAGCAGGAGCCCCACGAAGCCTCCGAGGCCCCGGGAACCGACGATGAGCAGGCGGGCGTTGCGGGTGTTCTCGATCAGGACGTGGGCGGCGGGTCCGGAGGCCACGAGGGTGCTCAGGCCTGCGGGCAGCTTGTCGCCGTAGGCCTCCTGAAGGGATTGCTGGAGCACCTCGCGCGCGTCGGCCTCTGGGCTCCATTCCATGCTGGGATAGGCGCCGATCACTCCGGCCGCAGGGAACTGCCACACGATGGCTGCGGTAATCGGTCCGCCGACTGTGGGTTCGAGGCGCGCGGCCCAGCGCAGCGCTTCGATGGAAAGGGGCGAACCGTCCACGCCCACCACGATGCCCGTGAGGGCCTTTTCTGCCTCTGTGTCATCCATGCCATGAGGGTAGATTCGGCGGCAGGCGCCAGATAGGGCCTTAGGCCACCTCGCTGGACCTCATCGCGCGCCGGGCATCGGCGCACCCGGCATCGGCGCACCCGGCATCGGCGCAACAAGTCGCAGCCAGTCGCGCAGCTGGTCCACATCCGCTGCTCCGCACCGGAAGCCCACGTAGCCGTCCGGCCGCACCGCGACGACGGCGCGGCCGGGGTGGCTCGAGAGGCGGTGTGAGTGGACTGCGCCGTCGAGTCCTGAGAGTTGCGAGACGGGAACGTCGAGTGCGGCATCCCGCTCGAGCAAGATGTGGACACCTGGTTCCGCGGTCAGCTCGTGGAGCCTCGTGGCGTGTCCGTCGGCGATGACCGGCTGATCGGGAAGCCGGTCGCCCGGATGTGGCCACCGCGGGGCAGAGGGGGTTCCGTCTCGGGATATGGGGCTGCGTCGATAGCGTACGAAGGGCTGAGCGAGGAGCCGGACAGCGCTCGCGGGGATCCGCTTCTGGCGCAGCAGGGCTGGCAGGATGGCGGCGGTGTGGGGAAGGATCCTGCTTCGGGCCAGCCGGGCCACCGGATGAGGTGACGCCTCGCCGAAGAAGAGGAGGTGGGTCAAGGCCAGAACCTCGCGGGCGGCGGGCCGCCGCTCCGCCTCGTAGGAGGCGAGCAGCTCGGAGGAGTCCTCCCGGTGCGAGGCGAATCCCAGCTTCCAGCCCAGGTTGACCGCGTCCAGGATGCCGTTGTTCATCCCTTGGCCCCCGGCAGGCGAGTGGGCATGCGCTGCATCGCCCGCGATGAATAGCGGACCGTGCCTGAACCTGCTGGCGACACGGTGCTGAAGCGGCACCTGAGCTGACCAGCGCACCTCGTCGATCGTCTCCGGAAGCCCCGAGTCTGCAAGGAGCTTCCCCAGCACCTCACATGGAACGCTGGGCCCCAGCTGGCCGAATTCGGCGGTCGGACCAGGGCTCGCCGGTCGGGTTGCCAGCATGCGCCAGGTCGCTCCCTCACCGAGTGCGAAGAGGAAGGCCAGCCCGGAGGCGCCGACGGCGACGTGGAGGAGGCCCGGCTCCAGATCTCCGCTGAGTTCGACGTCGGCGAGAATCGCCTCCACCGGATACGGCGCGCCGCGCCACGCGGAGCCGATGAGGCCGCGCACAGTGCTGGGCTGGCCGTCGCATCCCGCGATGAAGCGGGCCTGATGGGCTTCGGGTCCCCGCTCTGCCGAATTCAGCTCAGCCTCGACCATTCGGCCCTCGGCTGGTGCGGAGCTGACCCCCCGGAACTCGACTCCCCACTCCACGTGGACGCCACGGGCTTGAAGCGCGGCGCGGAGCACGTCTTCGACGTCAGCCTGCCGCATGAGGGTGA
Source organism: Sinomonas sp. (assembly GCF_036848755.1). Lineage (NCBI taxonomy): Bacteria > Bacillati > Actinomycetota > Actinomycetes > Micrococcales > Micrococcaceae > Sinomonas > Sinomonas sp. The sequence goes on from NZ_DAIUJO010000045.1 coordinate 25,476, forward strand.
GATGCGGGAACGCCGTGTCGGGGAGATCCACGTGGCCGAGCCGGACCCGGACTTCACGCGTGCCGAGATGGAGGCGTGCCTCGGGTGCGGTGTCGGCGCGGTCCAAGAGGTGAGCAGTGACTCCCAGCGGGCGCAGGCACTCGAGGGCCCGGGCATGGAGCATCATGGCGCGCGAAGGCCGGAACTGTTGGGTCCGTCGGTCGATGATTCGGACGCTCGCGCCGTGTGCCATTGCGGCGAGGGCCGCCGAGAGGCCCGTCGGGCCGGCGCCTACGACGAGGACGTCACTGTGCGCGGTCACTCCGCCGCGAGAAGGCGCCACCACGCTCCATCGGGGCCGTCCGAGGACGTCGCCATCCGGGTCGGTTCTGCCAGTGCTTCGTCACGCCGTAGGCCGGGCAGCACCTTGTACCGGATGGTGCCCGGGACGCATACCAGCTCGAGCACCCGCCAGAGCGCTGATGCGTAGTGCTGCGCCTGTTGCGGTCCGTCCCACTCGTAGAAGCCGCGGTAGTTGCCCGCGGCGTCGTGGGCGCACCAGAGTTTGGTGACCATGCCGGGAAATCCCACGAAGAGCGGTGTGTTGAGGATGCTCTCCGCCTCGAAGAGGCGGTGCACCCGACCGCGCACGAGGCGCAATGTGAAGGCGACGACGAGGACGCACGGATCCGCTGGCAGAACGTCGTCGACCCTCGTCTCCCGGAAGACGCGCGTGACGCTGCCATCCGCGAAGCGCAGAATCCGTCCCACATTCTCGCGGGGAAGATGCACTCGCCCGCGGGCAAGCAGGACGGCGCTCCTCCCCACGCACAGCGCGACTGCACGCCACGCTGGGCCCCTCGGAGCGGGCCCGGTCCCAGCCATGGCTATTCCTTCTGCCCCGTACGTCATCGTTGCTCCCTCCCGCCGTTTGAGTCTGGGGGCCCGGGTCGGACGTAGGAATATTCCCAGGGGCGTGGACCCCGGCCCGCCTCCACCCACCCGTCCCGCTCTATCTGAGCCAGCAGCTCAGGCAAGCTCTCTTCCATCCCCGGCGCCCACGCCTCACGAGGCTGCCTGGCGCCAAAGGGCGGCGTGGGGAAGGTCGCGCCGCGGTACAGTCTCCGACCGTCCTCGTCCTTGGCGACGAATCGGAGTTGGGCCAGTCCGTTCTGGGAGACGAGCGTGTAGAGGACTCGTGCCCACCACGAGGAAGAGGCGGCGTCCTCAAGTTCGACGTGAAGCGACCTCACGCTAATGGACTGTCTCCGAGTTCGAACACCATGCCTCCAGTCGCCGCGGGAGTCATCTCGACAGGTTGTCGATCATCTTCTCCAAGGTCTGGACGGCGCGCGCATAATCGCCGTCATCGAGCCCTTGGAGCATCCTGTCCCGGATCCCGTCCATCGCTTCGCGGGTCGCCCTGTATTCAGCACGGCCCGCGTTACCGAGGTGGTAGACGCCGGCCTTCTCGACTACGAGTCCCCCGCTCAGAAGCAGTTCCATTTCGGCTGCGAAAACGTCTCCCACTGACGCGTTGGAGTCGGAGTCGAGAGGCTCGGAAATGGCCTCCTCAAGCTTTTCGAACGTGGACGGCCCCTCGGCGAGAACGTTCAATGCGTGCCATTGCGTTCGGCTCAGACGATGCCTCTCCAGCGTTTCTCGCAAGGCCTCATCAATAGAGTGGTCGAGAGTTCTCAGCAGGGGAGTAATCGGCAGAGGAGTGGCTTCGTCCACAATGACCACATGAGCCTTAGGGGAGGATCCGCAGGGAAGTGTCCCAATTGAAGTTCTCATGAGCCGGACTCACCTGGAGACCGAAGATCAGGAGCATGATGGCCTCCAACTCGCGAGACCGGCGAAGTGGCCCGACGTCGATGGGACGCAGACGGGCTTTGGCCACGACCGCACTGACTTTCTCCTTGGCGGTCTCGGAGTCCCCTGCGATGAAGACGTCGAGATGTTGGCCGGCCACCGACCCAGCCTCGAGAGTGGCGGGGAAGACGGTATTGAAGGCCTTGACCACGTCTGCTCGGCCTTCAACCATTTCGGCGACCTCCTCCGCGCTCGAAGTCCCGGGAGGCGTGACGAGTCGGTCGAAGTTGGAAACGTCCACCGGGTTGGCCATGTCGACCAGTACGCGGCCGTCGATCCCGTCGCCCAGTTCGCGGACGGCGTTGCGGACCTCCGGGTAGGGAACCGCCAACATGACGATGCCTCCCTCGACAGGGGCGCCGACGATACCGCCGCTGGCTCCGGCTCCGAGTGATTCCACGAGATCGCGGGTCTGGCTTCCGTTGCGACCGAGAATCTGGACGGCACGGTTTGCGCGTATAGCCGTCTGGGCCAGGCCTCGTGCCATGCGCCCGCTGCCGATGATGGTGATCTCCGCAGTCACGTCTGCCTGCCTCCTCGCGGCTCCTCGAGCTCACTCCTGGGCATCGAGTTCCAGCTTGTTCAAAGAAAGGAACACCTTCCGTCCGTCCACGCGCGCGATCGAATCTCCCGCTGCGTAATAGTTCTCGGCCCAGAAGTGGGGTGCGGCCACCTTGAAGTATCCCTGCCGAAATAACCTCAGGGCCATCTCGGGCGGCACTTTGGGTTCGACTCCGACGATCGAACCGATTCCCAGGTTGATAAGACCCGGCGAGGATGAATCCAGACGTTCTTCGAAGGCTGCGGCCTTAAGGTCGGGGGCCCTGACGAATTCGACGCGTCCAAGCTCCTCGCCGTCTGCGTCCACTACGGACATGCCGACCTGAACCTGCTCGAGCAAGCTCACGTTGCCTCCTTAGGACCTGTGGAACGGTGCTTCGCAACCGGTGAAACACCGGCGGGCGGCCGCAGCTCGGGGCTGGCAGCCGCCCGGGGGAGACGTCATGCGCCTCAGTGAGAGGGCATGACCTTGTGGTGGGCGTCGATAGCTGGCCTGATGGCAGCCGCGGTGACGCCGGCGGCGATGATGCCTGCGATCCAGGAGGTCCAGGCAGCCCCGGTGTGGTCGGAGTAAGCGCCCATCCATGGGGAGACGAACAGCAGGACGCCTGCCGCGCACTGGACGTACTCGAGCCAAGGAGTGCCGGGCATTGAAAGGTTCAGCACGGCGGTGGCGATGAGCACGACGCCGAAGACCAGCATGAGCGTCCTCGAGGTGGTCGTCTGGGCGGTCCACAGGACTGCCAGAGCCGCGTAGAGGCCGCAGACGCCTGCGACGTAATCCTCCCAGCGCATCCATTTCTTCATGGGACTACTTCCTTTCTTTCCTTCCCAGGGTGCGGACCCGGGGATCCGCCTGAGCAGGGGCGTCCAGGCAGAGTCTGTAGTAGCTGTCCATGGCATCGAGCGTAGATTCGCAGGGGGACGCCAGATAGGGCCTTAGGCCACCTCCCGGCGCTTCAGCGGACGTGGGGCTCGGCGCTGCCCA